>JAAZEI010000157.1 GCA_012512355.1 Clostridiales bacterium
CGCTTGAACAGCTTGGCATCGATCTGAAGATTAACGATCCTTCAGATGCCAACATCCTTTGGGACGCACTCGACAGCGGTGAGCAGGAACTTTGGACAGCAGCCTGGGGCGCTACCATTGACCCTGATATGTACCAGGTGTATCACTCCAGCAACATCGTGGGGCTAGGCGGCTCAGACAGCAACCACTACCACATTGCCGATCCCAACCTTGATGAGTTCATCGTTGAGGCACGCCAGAGTGATGAGCAGGCATTCCGTAAAGCAGTGTACAAGCAAGCACTTGATACCATCGTTGATTGGGCAGTTGAAGTACCCGCCTATCAGCGTCAGAACTGCATCATCTTCAGCACCGAGAGAATTGATATCGATACAGTAACACCCGATATCACCACCTTCTGGGGCTGGATGAATGATATCGAAGAAATGGAAATGAAATAATCTAAAGTTTCCTAAACACGGGTTGGGCTTGATGGGTCATTAAGCCCAACCCGGAATTTTGTTCGAAAGAGGAATTTCATGGGGAAATTTATAGTCCGCAGAGTCTTTCTCGCGATTATTATTATCATTTTAGGGGCTTTCTCGGTCTATGCAGTCATTAGGCTGCTGCCGACGAGCTTTATAGAAAAAATTGCACGAGAAAGAGCAACACTGCCCGGCGGGAAAAGCTACGCAGAATGGCTCAAGCAGCTCAATGCCATTTATCGAATGGATTCAAATGTATTTGCTGGTTATGCCGGGTGGGTAACTGATGCGATTCGGGGAAATTTTGGAGATTCCTGGGTTTATAACATACCGGTGACGCAAAAATTCAAAGATGTCATCTGGTACTCTGTTGCTCTTAATATCGTTACTTTTTTTCTGCAAACTGCCATTGCAATTCCGCTGGGAATTACAGCTGCCAGGAAACAATACAGCAAAACAGATTACTCAATTACTGTAATTGCTTTGGCAGGCATATCACTGCCATCCTTTTTTCTGGCCACCATTTTGAAATTCGCGTTTTCACTTAAGCTCGGCTGGTTTGACCTGTACGGTATTGTAGGGCGAAACCACGAATTTATGTCCAGTTTTGGCAAGATTTTGGATATGTCCTATCATCTGGTCTTGCCCGTTATCACGCTCACGATGCTTAATATAGGCGGATTGATGCGCTTTACGCGAACCAATATGCTTGAAGTACTTAATACAGACTACATCCGTACTGCGCGGGCAAAAGGCTTATCAGAAAGAGTTGTTATCAATCGTCACGCGTTTCGCAACACCATGATACCCTTGATTTCTTATATGAGTTATTTGCTTCCCGGCATGTTTGCAGGGTCATTGATTACAGAAACCCTGTTTCGAATACCGGGAATTGGCTATATCGCCTATGGTGCGATGATTGGCGGAGACATTCCTTTTACCATGTTTTATTCAGTATTTTTAATCATCCTCACGCAGCTGTCGCTCATGATTGCAGATATTATGTATGCAGTTGTGGATCCGCGAGTGCGGATTAACTAAAGGGAGGCAGAACATATGAATGAAAATAGACCTAAAAACGAAAAACATACTCCCTCTGGTCCTGCGCATGAATCTGCAAGTACAACGGAGCTTATGGATGAACAGGTTGTTAATGAAGAGATTTTAGTCAGGGAACACCATGTCAAGGTTTTGTCTCCGGGGATGATGGTTTTAAAACGATTTATCAGAAATCGTTTGGCCATTACCGGACTCATCATTTTGGTTGTTATGTTTATATTCTCATTTATCGGCGGATTGCTGTCACCTTATTCTCAGCAGGAAACATTTTATTCCACTGAGTCTATGTTCAAAGACTATGCCAGCGCAACAAAAAATACCGAGCTGCGTTATACGGTCAAGGAAGATGAAGCTTTTAGCAAAGGTGCTTATGCTCGTTTCCTTTTGAGCCTTGGAAAACAAAAAACTGTTTTTGAATCTGATGGGAAAACATATTCATACCGAGAAATTGGCGATGATTTCTATATCGTTGAAGAAGATAAGATTTTATCAGAAGTCGCTACAAGGAAAAATCTCTTTGCATATAAAGATGCAAAAGGGTATACGACTTCCCAGGGCATGCGAGAAGCCTTTGAAAAGGCTTATATAGCCAAAGAAGATAATTTTGTATTTGAAAACGAAGAATATCAAATTATTCGTGATAAGATTGCTGCTTTTATAGCGCAGCCAATTGATGTGGCTGTTGCTTCATATCTCATCTTTGACCCTGTCAATCAGGAAGATTCGAAGTACATCAACAGCTATGATTTTCGCGTAGATTCACAAAAAGCTATTGATCTAAGACTTACTGAGTTTACTTCAAACGGGCAATCTTTTGATATTGAATATTTAGACGGCAGTATCCTGATGAACAGAATAAACAGCGGGATGAAGGAACCTTTTGCCGTCGCGTCTGATATGATTGTCAATGCTATTTCACCCGATATATTCTTAAATGTTGAGTTCAAAGAAGCTGTTCTTGACGCAATCACCGATTCTGAAAGCAGCGTGGTCATTCCCAATGCAGCGGGAGAAGATGTGTATTACAGGATTGAATTGGTCAATTCTATCTATACCATCAAGTCCGAGGTTATTACCCGCGTTATCGACATGTACCATCAGCCTGATAGCAAGCATTGGCTTGGGACAGATCAAAACGGCATGGATTTGCTGACCAGGCTGATGTATGGCGGACGGGTTTCATTGCTGGTAGGGTTTATAGTTGTTTTATTGGAAATGATTATTGGTATCATTGTTGGCGGTATTTCAGGTTATTTTGGCAAATGGGTTGATACATTGCTGATGCGATTTATTGATTTATTTAACTCGATCCCATACTTCCCTATCATGATTATCGCCGGTGCTGTGATGGATACAATGGAAGTCGACCCTTATCTTCGAGTTTTCTATCTGATGATCATTTTGGGATTATTGGGATGGACAGGCATAGCCCGTGTTGTTCGCGGGCAGATTTTGGCGCTTCGTGAGCAGGACTTCATGGTTGCTACTGAAGCGACAGGTATCAGAGTATCGCGTAGAATTTCCAAGCACTTGATTCCCAATGTGATGCCCCTTTTGATTGTTCAGGCAACGATGAGTTTAGGCTCTATCATTTTGACGGAGGCTACTTTGTCATTCTTAGGCCTTGGTATCAAATACCCAATTGCTTCCTGGGGCAGCATCATCAATGCGGCGAGCATTCCCTACGTTGTGACAAATTACTGGTTTGTTTGGATTCCCGCAGGATTACTGATATTATTGACGGTGCTGGGATTCAACTTTGTAGGCGATGGTTTGAGGGATGCCTACGACCCCAAAATGAAGAGGTAATAATGAATGTCTGACAATATAGAAAAAGTAAAGCCGGAAGAAGTTGAATCCAACTTTCTCACGGCAAAAGAATCCAGAGCAATCAGTAAAGAAAACCGAAGAATTACTGACGCGATTGAAAAGCAAAGAAACAGACGAAATGTAGCTGAATCCGAGTACACAACGCAGATGAAAAATCCTGAGAATGTCGTTGAGTTTGACGATTTAAAAACTTATTTTTATACAGATATCGGTGTTGTAAAAGCGGTAGATGGTGTCTCCTTTAATGTCCCCATGGGTAAAACTGTTGGTGTTGTAGGGGAAAGCGGGTGCGGTAAATCTGTCACCAGCCTTTCTTTGATGCAGCTTGTGCAGCGTCCTCAAGGACAGATTGTTGGCGGGGAAATTCGCCTAAATCTGGGAGACAAAGTCTATGACGTTGCAAAGGTTCCTTCAGCTGAGATGGAAAAAATCCGAGGCAATGTCGTTTCCATGATTTTCCAGGAGCCGATGACGAGCCTGAACCCCGTATTCCAAATCGGAAAACAAATCAATGAAGTCATTGTGCTGCACAACCCCGGAGTCAGCAATGAGGAAACCAAAAGAAGAACCATCGAGATTTTGGATACCGTAGGAATTGCTGATGCTGAAGGAATTTATACCAGGTATCCTCATGAGCTTTCGGGTGGTATGCGCCAGAGGGTGATGATTGCCATGGCCCTTGTGACAAATCCTCGCCTGATTATCGCGGATGAGCCCACCACAGCACTGGACGTGACGATACAGGCCCAAATTCTTGATCTTTTGAGAACACTCAAAGATAAAATTAATGCCAGCATCATGCTCATCACCCATGACTTGGGTGTCATTGCTGAAATGGCGGATTATGTGGTCGTGATGTATTCAGGCCGCATTATCGAGCGCGGCACGGCGCAGGAGATTTTCTTGAGTCCCTCTCATCCTTATACGGTAGGCTTAATGGCATCCAAACCTGCGGTAAACCGAGATGTGGATAGGCTGTACAGTATTCCCGGCACTGTACCAAATCCTATTAATATGCCCAATCACTGCTATTTTAAGGACCGATGCCCGCGCGCTTTTGACAGGTGTGAGGGGGAATACCCGGGAGAGTATTTTATTTCTCCCACCCACTCTGCAGCTTGCTATTTATATGAGGACATGGATAATGCAGCAAAAACAAGATAATGTCATTGAAGTTAACAATTTAAAAGAATACTTTCCGATTAAATCCGGACTTTTCGGCCGGGTGGTCGGACAAGTCAAAGCCGTTGACGGTGTTTCTTTTGCCATCCAGCGCGGAAAAACCTTTGGCTTGGTCGGAGAATCAGGCTGCGGTAAAACCACAGTCGGCAAAACGATACTCAGGCTGTATGAAAAAACAGACGGAGAAGTACTTTTCCGCGGACAGGACATATTTGAACTCAGCCACCAGGAGCTGCGCAAAATACGCCCGCACCTGCAGATCATTTTTCAGGATCCTTATTCCAGCTTGTCTCCCCGTATGCCGGTTGGTGAAATCATCGGAGAAGCGGTCAGAGAACACAATATTGTGCCTCCCGAAGAACATGATGAGTATATTTCAAAAATCATGCTGGCCTGCGGTCTGCAGCCTTACTATAAGGACAGATACCCCCATGAGTTTTCAGGCGGTCAGCGCCAGAGAATTTGCATCGCGCGCGCTTTGGCCCTCAATCCTGAATTTATTGTGTGCGACGAACCTGTGTCTGCACTTGACGTCTCCATTCAGGCTCAAATTATTAACCTTCTCTCTGATCTGCAAAAAGAGTTTGGAATATCCTATCTGTTTATTTCCCATGACCTGTCGGTTGTGGAACATATATCCGATACAGTTGGCGTCATGTATTTAGGTGTCATTGTCGAATACGGTTCAACAAAAGAGATTTTTTCAAATCCCTTGCATCCCTATACCCAGGCACTGTTCAGCGCGATCCCAGTGCCCGATCCTACAGTTAAATTAAATCGTATTATTCTGGAGGGCAGTATTCCTTCCCCTGCCAATCCGCCGGCGGGATGCAAGTTCCACACCCGCTGTCAATATGTGATGCCCATTTGCAGAACCGTTGTTCCCAAAGAAATCGATAAAGATGGACACCTTGTTTTGTGCCATCTTTATGATGAAGAGGTTATGAAAGAGAAAGTATGGACAGGAAACAAGTAGAAGAAGATAAGAATCAAACCATCGCGAACATGAATGTAGAAGGGATGCCATGGTACAGTCCCAAACTTCATGAGCCAGACATTCGCCAAAGAACCGACACCCTGACAAAAAAACAAAACCGCTATCTTATCGCCGGTGCCTTGAAAGGCGCCATGCTTGTGGCTGGTGTGCTCTCAGTGTTCGTGATACTTTTTGTGCTTTTTTCAACACAAATATGGTTAAAATGAACATTTCTATCAATAGATCTAACACGAGGCACAGTTAAGTGGGCATCCTAAATACGGGGAAGCACATTGTTCCCTGCCCTCATTGCGGAGAAGATATGCTCGATCACATGAAATCTTGCCCTCATTGCAAAAAAGAAGTCACATTTGCGTGGAGCAGAGAACCAAGGTCTCCCGATAAAATCAAAGCGACTCGGAAATATTTATATGTTGTGAGCGCTGTGGTTATTATCATTTTCTTAGTTTTAAAATTCTTTAACAGAATATAGTTCTTGTATAACATAGTCAAAAAAAGATTTCACTGCGGAGAGGGAAAGCAAATTTCACTTCGCAGTGTTTTTATTATTATTTGAAGATGTGCGGATTGTTGATTTGAGATATTTTTTATGAAAACGGCTTGAATCATGCAATTTAAATCGCACTTTATCAAATATTGTTTTATAGCCTGTTCAATTGTGGTATGATTATATTACAAACTAAGAGAAAGGAAGCACAACAATGGAAAAAATTTTAGACA
>JAAZEI010000158.1 GCA_012512355.1 Clostridiales bacterium
AAAAATATATCAAAGAGAACTGCTGAGGATGGAACTTTCTTTAAATTGTGCAAAAAAGATAAGAAAAGATGAAAATATTATAGTGCTAACTCATTATCCGCCAACAGATGCTTCAGGGAATCCAAATGATATGACAAATTTATTTGAGAAGTTTGGTGTGGAGGATGTTTTTTACGGACATCTTCATGGCGCAGCCGGCCAATTTGCATTTGATGGTTTTGTCGGTTCTGTTGCTTACCATCCCGTTTCGTGTGATCGGCTAAATTTTAAGCTATATGAGCTTTTCAATGATGAAAATGTGGAAGCAAGAATTAAATAGGAGATTCAGCCCAAAAAAGATCTTATAAAGCGCAAACAAGCGCTTTTTTTGTTGCAATTAAAAGTATACGTGGATATTTGTGGGAAAATGAATGCATTATAAAGATAGACAGAAGAGAAAAAAATCTAAAGAAATCACTAAACCTTTCTAAACAAAATAGCAATCTATAATTTACTTTATATAATATCATTAGAAAACTGAAAACAAATACATCACCAATGAAAAAATCGTCATTATATACAAATAAATTTCTAGATGTAGTCAAATATGCACACTCTCCACTTTTTAAGTTTTGTATATAGAATTAATGTTCTCATTATGATTGAGTAAAGGGAACGGATTTTCTTATGAATAGTTGAACCATATACATTACGGCAGACAAAATATCCCCAAAGCGCTAGATGAGACATGATAAGGAATTGACTGCCTTCTTCATAAGGTGGTAGATTGTGTCTACAAGCGGAAATAAGTGGCGAATGGTGGTGGGTCGTATGTCCGATGAATCCAATAAGAAAGTCAACCAGGCAGCGGCCTCTAATCCTTCGGAGTTAGCAGATCTAGCTGACAAAAAAACAAACACAGAAAAACCTTACGGATTTTACGGATCCTATATGCACAGCGTAGATGCCAAAGGAAGAATGATTGTACCACAAAGTTTCCGTGAGCACCTTGGCGTTAATATAGTTATTAGTTTAAACATGTCTCAAACTAGCGTCGCAATCTACCCTCATGATATCTGGGAAAAAAAGATTGATATGCTGACTGATTTGAGTGAAGAAGATGTAAGTGCCGAAGTTTTCTTGGAAAGATTCGCAATGTTTTCATTTGATAATATCGGATTTGACACACAAGGACGTGTGCTCATTCCGGCAATTCTTAGAGACAACTTTTTAAGAAACGCATCATCTGTTCAAATTTCCGGAGCTCGCGACTATTTAAAAGTGATTTCAAGTCAGCAAGCTTCAGAAGAGATTGCAAACTTCAATTTAGACTATCCGGATGTCCTTAGAGACATCAGCCGTATTCAAGACAGACTTCGCAGCCAAGCAAAGAAGTAAGAACGACAAGCTATAGGAGATTATGATGTCACAGTATGCACAGAGTTTTACAACCAAAACTTATTCTACAGCGGGGACGCAGTTCCACTCTTTTGAACGTATTGTTGTGTCAAGCGCTGTCCATTTGCCTGAAACAGACTCAGATGAAGAAAGCAAACGCGTAACCTATAAGGCAGAAAAAGTTGCTGTGCGAAGACGATTTGCCGTTTCTCTGCCATGGGCTCTATTGCTGATTGTGCTGTCAGTTGGTATAATAAGCGGAATCTTGTTTGACAAGACGCAGCAAGGCATTGCATTGAAAAATGATTTAGATCATCTGCAGAGCCTGTATACTGTTTCTGAACAAGAACGCCAGGCGTTGGTAAGCAAGTTAAACTCAGCAAAAGACAGTAATTTTATTTGTTATTACGCCACTCAGAATCTAGGTATGAAGCTTGCTTTGCACGAAGAGACAATTCGGGTTATTGTACCTCAGACAAGCCCCAATCAACAATATGCCGGAATTCAGTGGAACACAGCAAGCATTAAACATTAAATAAATCTCGTTTGGAAGGTATAAAAGATGAAGTTATCGCAATTGGCGCAAGAAGCAGTGCCATATTTTGCATCAATTCGCGGAGACTGTGAAATAGCCTCACTTTCACAAGACAGCCGCCTAAAGACAGAAAGCGGGCTGTTTTTTTGTATTTCAGGCGCCACCATAGATGCCCATGAATATGCTCACGAAGCTATCGCCAATGGTGCGATAGCGCTGGTTGTCACGCGTTTTATCGATGAGCTTAATGTGGCACAGGTTTTGGTAAGCAATGATCGAGCAGCGATGGCTTTGATGGCCGCAGCTTTTTACCAACACCCGGCCAGACAATTAAGACTTGTTGGAATTACAGGAACCAAAGGTAAAACAACGACAAGTTATTTTATTAAAGCCATCCTCGAATATGCGGGATACAGCTGCGGATTAATCGGAACAACCGGTAATATGATTGGCACTCAGTGGATGAAAAGTTCATTGACAACGCCGGACCCCATTGAATTGAATCGTACATTCAGACTGATGGCAGATAAGGGTGTTGAGGTTGTCTGTATGGAAGTTTCGGCTCACGCAATTAATATGAAACGTCTTGAAGGGTTGATATTCGAAGCGGGATGCTATATGAACCTATCGCAGGATCATTTGGATTATTTCGGAAGTATGGAATATTATTTTGAAACTAAAAAATCATTTTTCATGGATGGTAAAGTAAAAAATGCAGCGATCAATGTTGATGATGATTTATCTTCGCTCATTATAAGAGATCTCAGCATTCCTTACAGCAGCTTCGGCATTTGTACCAATGCCGATATTTTTGCCCGTGATATTGAAATCAGCGAACAGGGTGTGCATTTTCAACTGGCGCTATGGAATGAGCATCTTTATCCTGTTCATTTGAAAATGATGGGCATGTTTAATGTTTACAATGCTTTGGCGGCGACAGGCCTTGCTTTGATTATGGGTGTTGAGCCTGAGAGTATTTGCCGTGCGCTTGAAGGAGTGAAAAGTGTTCCCGGCAGAGCAGAAGTGCTCGATACACATACTCCTTATATGGTTATTCTAGACTATTCTCATTCGCCTGATGCCCTCACGAATATTTTGAAGACGACTAAGGAATTTGCACGGGGTCGCGTTATCGTCTTGTTTGGATGCGGCGGTGACCGTGACTATTTAAAAAGACCGCAGATGGGTATTATTGCAGGACAATTCGCGGATTATTCTATTCTTACAAGCGATAACCCTCGCACTGAAGAGCCTATCTCTATCATTCGCAGCATTGAAGAAGGCATTAAACAGACAAAAGGTCAATATGAAGTGATAGAAGACAGGCGCATAGCCATTAACCGTGCACTGACAATGGCCGAGGACGGAGATGTTATTATATTGGCTGGTAAAGGTCATGAAACCTATCAGGATATAAAGGGTGTTAAGAGACCTTTTGATGAGAAGCAAATCGTGAGAGAATTGCTTTCAGAGCGGAGGAAAGAATTATGCTGATTGCTTTTGCTGCATTGGCTGTTGCATTAGTGATTAGCTTTCTTTTTATGCCTTTTCTGATTAGATATCTAAAATCACGACAATTTGGACAAACAATCTATGAATTGGGTCCTCAGGCTCACATGAATAAGCAAGGCACCCCGAATATGGGCGGAATTTTGATTGTGACAGCGACCGTGCTATCCGCTTCAGTTTTTTCGTTGACAAAAGGAGCAGCCTGGCAGCTTTTACCTTTGCTGATAGCGTCGATCGGAGCGATGGCGATAGGTTTTCGCGATGATTTTATTAAAAATATCCGTAAAAACCATGAAGGTCTCATACCCGAACAAAAACTAATTGGTCAGGTAATTGTTGGCCTCTCGTTTACTGTTTACTGTTACCTTCAGATAGGAAGTCGGATATTTTTACCGTTTACAGCAAAAAGTTGGGATTTGGGCATTTTTTATATCCCTTTGATGACTTTGGTGTTTGTGTTTGTGACCAACAGTGCTAATTTACAAGATGGAGCAGATGGCTTGCTGTCTTCTGTAAGCATTGTCGGAGGAATTGCATTTGGTATCATTGCGTTGATGCTTCAAAGTAAAGGAGCCTTAAAAGTATTGGATGCAGTATCCATCCTGAGCTTTTCTTTGGTTGGAGCATGCAGCGGTTTTTTGTTTTTTAACCGTTATCCTGCCAAAATTATGATGGGTGACACTGGTTCAATGTTTATTGGTGGATTGTTCTGCGCGATAGCAATGATCCTTGGTTTGCAATTTTGGCTGATTCCCATTTGTTTCACTATGATTATGTCATCTCTTTCAGTTATCATTCAGCGTATTTATTTTAAAGTAACGCATGGCAAAAGAATTTTTAAAATGTCACCTATTCATCATCACTTTGAGTTATCAGGAATGAGGGAAAATAGCATTGTTGTGATGTATACAATTGTTACGCTGGTTCTTAGCATTATTGCTGTGCTTGCCATAATGCCTCTTAGCTAAAGAAGCAGAAGAATGCTAAGTAATTCAGGTTATAATTGGTCTGGCAAGCGAGTGCTTATTTTAGGTTTGGCTCGCAGTGGGATGTCTGCTGCAAAATTATTATTACATGTAGGTGCATATCCGGCACTATTTGATGAAAAGCCGCTTGATCAATTATCAACCGACATAGAATTTCTTTTACAACAAGGCTGTAAACTGGCTCTTGGTCAGGATTTGCAAGTTTTTTTAGAGAACGCTGATGTTTTGTTAGTAAGTCCCGGCATTGCAAAGGATGCTCCGATTGTGCGCCAAGCTGCAGCATTGGGGATATTGTGTATAGGTGAGTTAGAATTGGGAGCACAGTTTGCGGAGGGGCCGCTGTATGCGGTGACAGGAACCAACGGGAAAACGACAACAGTAACATTGCTTGAGAAGATGTTTCATGCTGCAGGGTATGATACGCGAGCCAGTGGGAATATTGGGTACCCCCTTTCTTCAGCGGTTCTTTCAGTTAAAAAAAGTATCCCTCTCCCTGTGGAGGTTTCAAGCTTCCAATTGGAAACGGTAAAGCGCTTTCACCCTTATGCAGCCGCGGTTTTGAACATCAGTCCCGATCATCTTAACCGGCATAAGACAATGGAAGCATATACAGAATTAAAACGTAATATTTTTCTACATCAGACAGCCAGTGATTTTGCAGTCCTTAATTTTGATGATCCTATCGTTCGGAGTATGAGCGAGGGGCTGCCATCTCGAATTGTATGGTTTTCCCGTTCAAACGAACTTGAAGAAGGTACTTTTGTTAAAGATGGTGATGTGGTATTGCGTCTTGGTGACAAAGAACAGATAATATGTAAAACAGAAGACATTAAGATACCCGGAGCACACAACTTGGAGAATGCTTTGGCAGCGATTGTTCTGGCAGGTTTGGCCGGAGTTTCTTCTGCTGTCATGGGCAGTGTGTTAAAGAGTTTTCAAGGAGTAGAGCACAGGATAGAGTTTGTTCGAAAACTTGATGGTATCACTTACATCAATGACAGCAAAGGAACAAACTCAGCTTCGACCATCAAAGCAATTGAAGCAATGGATGAACACACTGTCTTATTGGCTGGTGGTTTTAATAAAGAGGAGTCGTTTAAAGAATTGGCCCAGGCTGTCAATCACAACCAAAATATTGTTCACGTTGTCGTGTATGGTCAGACTGCCGCTGACATAAAAACAGCTCTGACTACGCAGGATTATGATGCCGTAACCTTTTCCAACAATATGTTTTCTGCGATTGATTTGGCGCGAAGTATTCTCGTTGATCATGGAGGAACCATCTTGCTCTCTCCCGCCTGCGCTTCTTTTGACCAATTTCCAGATTATGAAGAGCGCGGAAGAGAGTTTAAGAAGTTTGTGAATGATTTGAGTTCATCGGACATAGTGGATAACAATGTCTGAACAATTGTTTGAACGCTATCCGCCGCCTGATGTGCCGGGTGTAAGCCAAGATCATCCAATGAACAGCAGCTCATCTGACCGGCAGCCTCTGCAAGGGTCAGAATCTTTGGAACCTGATAAACAGCCATCAATGACCCCTGGAAAACGGATGATGATAATAAGCTGCGTGTTAATTATTATGGTTAGTTTTGCCTTTATTTTGCGAAGCGTGGTTTTCACCATCAGAAACATCCGCGTCGTAGGTGTTCATGATGTGGCCTGGCAAGATGTTGCACTATCAGCCGGGCTGGGTCCAAAAAGCAATTATTTTAACATCAAAGAAGGGAAAATTAAAGAAGGGATCAATAACAACCGTTATCTTGTCTTTGAGCGGATGCAAAAGATATTTCCCAATACTTTGATAATTTATGTTAAAGAGCGCAAACCTCTTGCTAGCATTAATTATATCGGCGTATCTTATATAATGGCAGATGATGGTGTTATTTTATCAAAGTCCAGGCAACCGCAGAATCAAAAATTGATGTCTGTCTCTGGCCTTGCTTTGCGGGATATACGTGAAGGTAAAGTACCGCTGAGCACCAAAATCGGTCAAATTGAAACTTGCGTACTCTTATCAAATGAACTATACGATCAAAATTTCAACAGTGAGATTATTGATATCAACCTTTCCGAGCCCAGCAGAATTTATCTGACGACTAGAGATGGTTATTCAGTTCATCTGGGGGACAGCACTTATTTGCGGGCAAAAATCGTTACGATACGCGCTGTGATTGATGAATTAAGAAAACGACAATATACAGGCGGTGTGATAGAAGCAACAGTCCCCGGAGAAGCAACATATCGGCCAGATACACTTTAGCAGTGTTTTCTTACAGACAGATACATAGTTTTTTGTTTAAACACTTGCCAATGTATCACAAAACAGTTACAATAAGTTATCCAACTGATTGCTTACATTAGGCTTGTTTTAGTGTACAGGCAGTCACCGGTCAAAAGCCAGAGAAATGGGGATGAACGTTTGATGAGAAGCACGATCACGGTCATCGATTTTGGCACGAGCAAAGTGGTAGCGCTTGTAGCCGAAGTATCAGGCCGTCAACGTACAGATATCATAGGTGCCGGTATTGCGCCGTATGATGGTTTTGCAGATGCTAGATGGAACAATCCTGACATGGTCAATGATGCCATTTCTCAGGCCATCAGAACGTCTGAAGAACAGGCGCGTACCAACACCAGGGACGTTTATATAGGTGTTCCCGGACAATTCTCAAGGATCTATACCGTGGAAGTCAAGATGGACTTACAGGGTGCGGATCCTCATGTCAGTGCAAGAGATATTGAAACTTTGTTTGCGCTGGCGAATGAAGAGGTTCGAGAAGTCAGAGGCACCCCCATTCACCGCAGCCCTGCATGGTTTGTTGTTGACGATGGTAAAAAAACACTTGAACCATTAAATCAGCATGGAAATGAACTGCGCGCTATGATTTCTTATGTAATAGCCGATCAGTTTTTTATTGATGATTTGTCAGAACGCTTGCGCGCTATCGGTAAGAATGCAAGTGGTTTTTTCTCTACCCCCATGGGAGAAGCAATGCTTTATATCTCCGATGAAGAAAGAGACCGAACTGCAATATTAATAGATATGGGTTATCTCACAACAGACGTGATGGCGGTTGAAGGGGATACGATTATTTTTCATCGTAATATTCCTCTTGGCGGCGGCCATATTACAGCTGATTTAACCTACGGTTTGGACATACCTCTTGATCAGGCAGAACAAATAAAACGAAGCTATATATTCGGCGCTCCAAGCTCTCAAACCAGCTTTGACATCATGAGCAGTGACGGCAGGACGCAAACCTTCAGCTATAATAAAGTAGCTGAGGTATTTGATCCACGCGCTGAAGAAATTTCTGAAGCCATCAGCAAATGCATCAAGGAATCGGGTGTGAGGCTTGGCAATTGGTCGGTCGTTTATTTGACAGGCGGCGGGATGGCAATCAATCGCGGTGGCCGTGAGTTCCTCAGTGAAAAATTGGGGAGACCAGTTCGTGAATTGCCTCGCAAGGCTGTTAAACTATCAAGTCCCATATATTCCAGCGCATTGGGGCTGCTCGATTTGATTATTGATACAAAAACAGGTGCGAATGCACCTCAATCCGGATTGAAAGCTTTCTTCCGCGGCCTTTTTGGCGGCTGAAAAAACTAGTTCCATATGAGGAGGATAAACCATGCTAGAATTGCAGCAGGTTGACCAAGAACAGACCAAATCTATTTTTGCATCTATAAAAGTTGTAGGGTGCGGTGGCGGCGGCACAAACGCTGTTAACCGCATGATAGAAGCAAAGTTAAATGGTGTTGATTTTATCGCAATCAACACTGATAGTCAGGCTTTAACCACTTCCAATGCTGATATTACCATGCAAATAGGAGAAAAACTAACCAAAGGACTCGGAGCTGGTGCAGTGCCAGAAATTGGAAAACGAGCTGCCGAAGAAAGTCGTGAAGAACTCGCGAAACTCTTAAAAGGCGCTGATCTGGTTTTTGTAACAGCCGGAATGGGCGGCGGTACCGGCACAGGCGCTGCACCTGTTGTTGCTGATATCGCCAGAGAATTAGGCTGTCTGACAATTGCGGTTGTTACCAAGCCTTTTCAGTTTGAAGGCAAGCAGCGTATGCGCAATGCGGAAATCGGCATTAATGAGCTGAAACAATACGTAGATACTCTGGTTGTTATCCCAAATGATCGTTTATTGCAAGTTGTCAGCAAAGGCACTTCAATGCTTGAAGCCTTTCGTGTCGCAGATGACGTGCTTCGCCAAGGCATTCAGGGTATCTCCGATTTGATTGCTTTACCAGCTACCATCAATCTGGACTTTGCAGACGTAAAAACTGTGATGGAATCCGGTGGGATGGCACACATAGGCATTGGCAGCGCAAAGGGTGAGAATAAGATGATTCAAGCCGCTAAGAATGCCATCGCCAGTCCCTTGCTAGAAACCAAAATCGATGGAGCGCGTGCTGTCCTCATTAATATTACAGGCAGTGAAGATATGCCTATCCTTGATATTAACGAAGCTGCCCGGCTAATCCAGGAGGCTGCCGACAGCGAAGCGAATATCATCTTCGGTGCAGGTGTGGATAACAGCCTTAAGGATGAAGTGCGAATCACTGTCATTGCAACAGGATTTGAAAAAACTGCTTTTCCAAGCAGAGAACCAAAGAAAAAATCAACAAAACCTTCTTCTATTCCTTACGGTGCAGCTAGTGCGGCCTATAACCCTTATGAGAATCGCAGTCATGCTGAAATACCAGTAGAAACCAATTCTCCGGGTTTTGAAGCGCCGCAAGTGCCGTCTATGTATGATCAGCAGGATGCAACAGGCTTTTTCCCAACACCCGGCCGTCCGGCGCCGGCATCTCCGATGGGTGCCCCACAGCCATACAGCCCTGCATATCAGCAGCAAGGATATGGACCTGGTTATACCCCGCCAAACCAACAGCCTTATGTTCAGCCTGCATCTAATCCTTACCAGGCACCTTTGCAGCAGCAACAGCAGCAGACTCCTCCCGCTGTTGAAAAGGACGATTTAGGCGTACCTGCCTATCTGAGAAGAGTAAAAAAATAATACAGAATCGGTTGATCGATCCGGGAGAGACTGAAGGCTGACAATGTTTGCTCTCAGCGCCGAAGGGGACTGCAAAAACTCTCAGGCTAAAAGACCGGATTGGGACGAAACTCTGGAAAGCAGCGATGCACCGAAGAAGCAACTCTGCCATGGCAGAGGAATCTTTAAGGTTTTACAACAGAGGCACGCAACTATGTTTGCGTGCTATTTTATTAAGGAGGATGGAATATGGAACAAAAAACCCCACTATATGACCTGCATCTGAGACTCAGCGGAAAAATGGTTCCTTTTGCCGGGTATTTATTACCTGTTCAATATGCAACTGGTGTCATTGCGGAGCACAATGCGGTAAGAACTGCATGCGGACTGTTTGATGTATCCCATATGGGAGAAATACTGTTTAGCGGAAAAGATGCCTTGAATGCATTACAAGAATTGTTGTGCAATGATATGTCCGCAATGGATATCGGACGAGTTCGTTACAGCCCGATTTGCAACGAACAAGGAGGTGTGGTTGATGACCTGGTTTGCTGCAGGATGGATGAAAACCGTTATTTGCTCGTTGTCAATGCAGCCAACAAGGACAAAGACTTTGCTTGGTTTAAGAATTATGCCAGAGGCGATGTAAAGATAGAAGACATTTCAGATCAATATGCCCAGCTTGCTTTACAAGGGCCAAAGGCGACGGACGTTCTATCCAAACTTATTGATGTTCAAAAACTTCCTGTAAAATACTATACATTTATTGACGGTCTAAAGATCGCAGGCGTTGATTGCCTGGTGTCGCGCACCGGCTATACAGGTGAACTCGGATACGAACTATATTGTCAACCCCAAAAAGCCTTGCAGTTAGCAGAAGCACTGCTCCAAGCAGGAAAAGAATTCGGTTTGATTCCGTGTGGACTTGGAGCTCGCGATACACTCAGACTTGAAGCTGGTATGCCGCTTTATGGTCATGAGATGTCGGACGCGATTACTCCATATGAAGCAGGACTGGGTTTGTTTGTCAAAATGGAGAAGCCATACTTCATCGGGAAAGAGGCTCTGCTTACAAAAAATCCACCTGCGCGCATTCGAATAGGACTTGAATTGATAGATAGAGGCATCGCTAGAGAACACAATGATATCTATAAAGATGAGCTGTTAATTGGTGAAACAACCAGTGGTACCATGGCGCCTTATCTGAGTAAAGCCATTGCGATGGCCATGGTTCAAAAAAAATATGCTGTCTTAGGCGATGTCGTGGATATTGATGTTCGTGGCAAAAAATTAAAAGCTAAAATTGTGGAATTGCCTTTCTATAAACGCGCTAAATAAAAACCGAATTAGGATTATAAAAATTAGGAGGATACATGGATGAGCTTTCCAAAGGAATTACGCTATACTAAAACACACGAATGGGTAAAATCACAGGATGATTCTGTCACAATTGGATTGACCGATTTTGCGCAAAAGGAATTAGGCGATATTGTTTTTATCGATATCCCTGAAGTTGGTGATCAGGTGACCGCTGGCGTATCTTTCGCTGACGTTGAATCTGTCAAAGCAGTCAGCGAAGTGATCAGTCCTGTCAGCGGTATTGTTACAGAGGTCAACGAGGATTTGGTTGATGCCCCTGAGACCATCAACGAAAAACCATACGAGGCCTGGATTATTAAAGTGAATGAATTAGGGGATATGGAAGAACTTATCAGCGCGCAGGAATACGAACAGTTAACCAAGGAGGGCTAAGCATGGGCGGATATCTCCCTTCAACACAAAATGAACGCAATGATATGCTCAAATCAATCGGTTATAAAGACATTAATGATCTGTATAAGGATGTTCCCTCACAAGTTCTTTTGAAAACTGATTTAAGCATTCCAAAAGGTCTTTCCGAAATGGATGTACGCAGCAAGCTAGATGGTATTGCAGCAAAAAACATCGCATTCCCTGTTGTCATGCGGGGAGCGGGTGCATACGACCATTATATCCCTGCTATTGTTGGAAGCGTTACATCAAAAGAAGAATTCAGCACAACTTATACCCCCTATCAGGCTGAATTAAGCCAGGGTGTATTGCAGAGTATCTTTGAATTTCAGACCATGATTTGTGAATTAACCGGCATGGATGTCAGTAATGCTTCCATGTACGACGGGTCTTCTTCTGCAGCAGAAGCTGCCATGATGTGCCTTGACCGCAGACGTCAGCAGGTATTGGTCTCGCAGGCAGCCCACCCTGAAACCATTGAAACAATACGTACTTACTGCTGGGGACGAAATGTACCTTTCAATACCATCCCAGTAAAGAATGGCCTGACCGATGTTGAAGCCCTGAAATCCATGATAAATAATAAAACAGCTTGTGTTTTCATTCAGCAGCCAAATTTTCTGGGTCAAATTGAGCAGGCAGATCTGCTTAATAAAGTAACACACGAAGCTGGTGCAAAAGCTATCATGGGCGTTTATCCGACATCCCTTGGGATGCTTAAGACGCCAGCGGAATATGACGCGGACATTGTCACAGGTGAAGGTCAGCCGCTGGGATTGGCTTTGAATTACGGAGGACCCTATCTTGGTTTCATGGCTTGCAAAAAAGAGCTAACTCGTTCACTTCCCGGCCGCATTGTTGGGGAAACAAAAGATAACAAAGGAAATCGTGCTTTTGTTTTGACTCTGCAAGCAAGAGAACAGCATATCAGACGTGAAAAAGCTAGCAGCAATGTTTGCTCCAATCAAGCGCTGTGCGCCATGATGGCGGCTGTCTATATGGCCGCCATGGGACCTGAAGGTATTGAGCAGGCCGCTGCGTTAAGCTTTCATAAAGCGCATTACTTTGCACAGGAACTCACTAAGATAGAGGGTTTTAGTCTGATATATGATGGAGAGTATTTCAATGAATTTATTACAAGCTGTCCCATTGATGCTAAACAGCTTGAAAGAGCCTTAATGGAAAAGGGAATACTGAGCGGTTTGGTTCTTGACAATACTATGCTTTGGTGCGTAACAGAAAAATTGAGCAAAGAAACATTGGATGATGTGGTCAAAACGATCAGGGAGGTGTGTTTAATATGATGCTGATTTTTGAAATATCAAAAAAAGGCAGAAAGTCAGATTACCTGCCTGCCTGCGATGTCCCTCTTTCTGCACTTCCACAAGCATCAAAGCTACGAAAAGATCCGCCAAAACTGCCTGAGCTTAGCGAGATAGAGCTAACAAGGCACTATACAAGACTTGCAAAACAAGCTTTTGGGGTCAACAGTGGATTCTATCCACTGGGCTCTTGCACCATGAAATATAATCCGAGAGTGAATGAAGTAACCGCTTCTAATCCTAACTTTATGGGCATACATCCACTCCAGCCTCTGGAATCTGCCAAAGGCTGCCGCGAAGTATTGGATTTGGCCGAATCCTTGTTGTGCGAAGTTACAGGCATGAATGCCATGAGCTTTCAGCCGGCTGCCGGTGCTCACGGAGAGTATACAGGCTTGCTTCTGATAAAAAAGTATCACGAGCTGCGAGGGGATCACTTACGTACAAAAATAATCATCCCTGACTCTGCTCATGGAACCAACCCTGCGAGCGCTGCAATGGTAGGCTACAGTGTGGTCAATATACCATCTGATGCAAACGGCTGTGTCGACATGGACGCTTTGAAAAAAGCTTGCACAGATGAAATTGCAGGACTCATGCTGACCAATCCCAATACCCTGGGATTGTTTGATCCCAATATTCTTGAAATAACGCAGCTTGTTCACGCTTGCGGTGGCCTTAACTATTATGATGGCGCGAATCTAAACGCTATCATGGGTAAATCCAGGCCGGGTGATATGGGTTTTGACGTTGTTCATCTGAACTTACACAAGACATTCTCCACCCCCCATGGCGGCGGAGGTCCAGGATCCGGTCCTGTAGGATGTAAGAATATACTAAAGTCATATTTGCCCGATTCAATCATGATTGAGGGAAGAAAGCCTGAGAGTATTGGCCAGGTTCGCTCCTTCTATGGCAATTTTGGCATTGTTGTTCGCGCCCTGACTTATATATTGAGCCTTGGTTCAGATGGTCTAAAAGCTGCCAGTGAAACGGCGGTTTTGAACGCCAATTACCTGATGCACCAAGTAAAAGAGTACTTCCCTGTAGCATATGATCATGTTTGTATGCATGAGTTTGTTTTGACGCTTGAAAAAACCAAGCATGACAAGAACATTTCTGCTCTTGACGTGGCAAAAGGGCTGATAGACTATGGTATGCATCCGCCTACCATGTACTTTCCACTGATTGTCCATGAAGCTCTTATGCTTGAACCGACAGAAACCGAGAGCAGAGAGAGCCTTGACCAGGCAGCGATGGCATTTAAGGCGATTAAAGAAAAAATAGACATGGATCCTGACGCTTTGCACGCTGCACCCCTAAGTACCCCGATTGGTCGTCCGGACGAAGTGAATGCCGCCCGTAATCCTATCCTGCGCTATACATCAAAGTAAATACATAAAGTAAATAAAGTGACGGCTGATTCAAAGGAGAATCGGTCGTCACTTTATAACAACGAATTTCTTGATTTTTAAAGTATGTATTGTTCCTTTTCTGACGGAGAATCGGTCATCTCGTCTTGCTTTTTCTGATATTTTTCAGCTGTATTGCCAAGAACCGCATAAGATGCAATCTTAGACTCCTCAACACCGGGTTGATTAAAGGCATCAATATCAAGCAGTTCGCCTGTATAGGCTGTTACGAGCTCGAAAAAGTATATAAGCTGGCCAATAGTGTGCGCATTGACAACTGGCAATGTAATTGTCTGACTCATTCTGCCGGCACGGAGCAATGCATATTCGGTCCCGATTCTCTCTGCCTCGATAAGCTCATTATGGCTCTTGCCGCCCAGAAAAGCTACATCTTCAAATTCTTCACAGCCATGAGGAATAACGGTTTTAGAACGGAACTTTTCTACCTTCAGGAAAGTAATCACTTTGTCAAAAGGACCTTCAGTATATAGTTGAAGCTGGCTGTGCTGGTCTGTTACACCAAGTGCTTTGACAGGCGTCTGTCCCACATTGATCGGTACGCCTTTTCTGGTGATATTCTTGCCAAGGCTTTCAGCCCAGAGTTGGCTGAACCAGTCCGCCATATATTTCAGGCTGTCCGCGTAGGGCATCATGACATGAATGTTGATTCCCATCTCTTGCATGAGCACAAATTGGACAACAGCTTCCAGCAGAGCGGGGTTCTTCCAAATATCGCTTGAACAGCACGTTTGATCCATGCAGCTTGCGCCGCCAAGCATGCTACGGATATCAATTCCACAAACTGCAGCTGCAAGTAAACCCACCGGACTTAATTGGCTAAAACGTCCACCTACAGTTGAAGGTATATAGAACGTTTTAAACCCTTCTTTTTTAGCCAGCTTGATCAAATTACCTTTTTCTTTATCTGTTGTTGCAATGATGTGCTTTTGCCAGCCCTTACCAATTTCTTTTTTAAGAGCTTCGCTGACAATCAGATATTGGCTCATGGTTTCCGCCGTTGCACCCGATTTTGTAATAATATTAAAACAAGTCGTTCTTAGATCAATAACATCAAGAAGCGCCTGCATACGCTCAGGATCTACATTATCTTCCACATAAAAGCGCGGACTCTTCCTTTTTTCATCACTGAGTTCATTAAAATGCAAGTGGTTTAATGCTTGGTGAACAGCGATAGGGCCAAGAGCGCTGCCGCCGATGCCAAGCAAAACAAAAGTTTTGAAGTCCTTTCTTATACTATCAGCTGTTAATAAAATGTCTTCTACAACATCATCCTGATTAATATGAAGCTGCATCCAGCCCAGCCAGCCGCTTCCTCGATTGGCTTGTATATTCTCAAATGCTTTGACTGCAGCATCACTGTGTTTATCGATTTGTGAACGATTTAGGCCATGTTTTTCGCCTAGCATATCACTCATTAAATGGTTAATATCCAGCTCTATGATAGGAGCAGGGCAGGTTTCACAATTTCTCATTTTATAGCCTCCTCTTTACGCCTAATTATAGCATAGTGCTGCTGCATTGACAAAGCAGACTGCTTGCTTTTATAATATAAAAATAGCTAAGATGGGAAGAAGCTGTAGGACATGTCCAAAGAGAAGGGAACCTTGGCTGTAAGTTCCCCGGCATTTAAGCAGACGGACAACCCTGAGCTACTGATGAGAATCAGCGCGCCTGCGTTACCGGGCATTAAGCGGCACATTTGTGCAAGCTGGGTGGCACCGCGAAGAGATTCGTCCCATGCATTTGTATGCATGGGTTATTTTATAGGGAGGTTGTATGATTCAAGCACCAAAAGGTACAAAAGATTGTTTGCCTCAGGATAGTTATAAATTTCAATACATAGAAACCATTATGCGCAAACATGCCGCTCTTGCAGGATATCGAGAAATCAGAACGCCGGTTTTTGAACATACTGAGCTTTTTCTAAGGGGAGTGGGAGATACGACGGACATTGTCCAAAAAGAGATGTATACTTTTTTGGATAAAGGAGGTAGGTCAATCACTTTAAAACCCGAGGGGACTGCAGGGGCTGTGCGTGCACTTATTGAAGGCAAACTTTATGCACAGGCACAGCCGGTAAAAATGTACTATATCAATAACCCTATTTTCCGATATGAAAATCCTCAGCACGGTCGTTTACGTGAACATCACCAGTTCGGTCTAGAGTGTTTTGGTGCCAAGGAAGCTTCGGCGGATGCTGAAATCATTTCTGTCTTGCTTCATATGCTCGAAGAAATTGGACTGGATAACCTGACAGTCAGCATCAACTCGATTGGCTGTCCAGTTTGCCGTCCGAAGTATCATGAAAATTTAAAAGAATACTTGAGGGAAAATATTGAACATCTCTGCATCAACTGCAAAGAGCGATTTGACAAAAACCCACTTCGTGTGCTTGACTGCAAAATTGATAGTTGCAAGCGGCTAGTCAAAGATGCCCCTGTTATCCTTGATTCTCTTTGCGAAGATTGCAGCACTCATTTTGAACAGTTAAAGAAGTTATTAGTTATTGCCAAAGTCAAATTTCAAATAAACTCTCGCATTGTTCGTGGTTTGGATTATTACACCAAAACTGTATTTGAGATTATCATGCATGGCCACCGGGAAGGCTTGGCACTTTGCGGCGGCGGTCGATATGATGGCTTGGTGGAACAGCTCGACGGTCCTTCTCTAAGTGGCGTTGGTTTTGGCATTGGTATTGAACGAATATTAATGGAACTTGAAAACAGAGGCATTGATTTGCCAGAACCTGAATTATTTCAAATTTTTGTGGCCAATATCGATAAGAGTTCATTTGCTGCAGCCTTTGAGTTAACGCTAAAACTCAGAGAATCAGGTTTTAAGGCTGAATGCGATCATGTAGGACGCAATCTCCGGGCTCAATTTAAGTACGCGAACAAACTTGGTGCAGGCATTATGGTAATTGTAGGCGGAGAAGAACTAGAACGAGGAAATGTTAAAATACGCGATATGCAAAGTGGCAGCGAACTGGAACTGCCTGTTGAAAATGCAATAAACAAAATTATGCAAATGTTGAAAGGCTGAGGAAGGTATTATGGCAGAATTTTTAGGCGGATGGAAAAGAGACCTTCACTGCGGTGAAGTGAGCGAAGCCATGGTTGGCAATGAAATAATACTTATGGGCTGGGTGCAGCGTGCACGAAACATGGGCGGGGTCATTTTTATCTGGCTGCGTGATATTACGGGTATTGTTCAACTTGTGTTTAATGCGGACGAACTTGATAAAGAAATGTTTTCTCTTGGAGAATCCCTGCGATCAGAATTCGTTGTGGCTGTGAAAGGCAAAGTAGCGCTGAGAGCAGATTCTGCCATTAATGCACAGCTTAAGACAGGTAGAATAGAAGTACTGGTCAAAGATGCTAAAATCCTTAATACCGCAGAAACACCACCAATTTATATTGAAGACGGTGCAAAAGACAATGAAGCGATTCGGCTCAAATATCGTTATCTTGATCTTCGTAAGCCCTCCATGCAGAAGATCATGCTGGATCGCTCTCGCGTGATTAATACGATTCGAAGCAATATGATCAGCCAGGGTTTTGCTGAGTTTGAAACACCTATATTGACTAAATCGACCCCAGAAGGCGCACGTGACTTTTTAGTACCCAGCCGCATTCATACCGGGGAGTTCTATGCCTTGCCTCAAAGTCCGCAGATATACAAGCAGCTCCTGATGCTGGCTGGGATGGATCGATATTTCCAGATTGCCCGATGCTTTAGAGATGAGGATAGCCGGGCGGATCGTCAGCCGGAGTTTACACAGCTCGATCTTGAAATGAGTTTTGTGGAGCCGAAAGATGTTCAGACCGTAGTAGAAAACGCGTTTTCAGCCGTTTTTAAAGAAGTAAAAGACACTGATATCAATCTCCCTCTGCCGCGCATGACATGGAAAGATGCGATGGATAAATATGGCAGCGATAAGCCGGATACACGCTTTGATATGCAAATATCCACACTTGATGGTGTTGTGAGGGATTCAGGTTTTTCAGTATTTGATCATGCACTCGAACAAGGAAATATCGTATGTGCCATAACAGCGAAATCTGCGGCCTCACAGCTCAGCCGCAAAGAAATAGATGCCCTGAGTGAATATGCGAAAACTTATCATGTAAAAGGCCTTGCCTGGCTAGCTCTGGGTGATGACGGAACTGTTCGCTCATCTTTTGCAAAGTTCTTTAGCGAAGATAAACTTAATGAACTACTGACATTCATGAAAGTAGAGCCTGGCGATGCGCTTTTCTTGATTGCTGATAAAAAACTCGTTGCGCTTAATGCGATGGGCCAATTGCGAAGTAAACTAGGGCGTGATCTTGGGTTGATTGACAAGAGTAAGTACAATTTGCTTTGGATAACTGAGTTTCCCTTGCTTGAGTGGAATGAGGAGCACCAGCGGTATCAAGCAGCACACCATCCCTTTACTATGCCGATGGAGGAAGACTTCTTGTTGATGCAAGAGCATCCAGAGCTTACCAGAGCTCAATCTTATGACCTTGTCCTCAATGGTATTGAAATGGGCTCCGGCTCTATTAGGATTCATGCCAGTGACTTGCAGGAAAAAATGTTTGGGCTGTTGGGCTTTTCTCATGATGAAGCGTGGGATCGATTTGGCTTCTTGCTTGAAGCATTCAAATACGGAACGCCGCCGCACGGAGGTTTTGCCTTTGGGATAGACCGGCTGATGATGATGCTAACAAATTCTGAAAGCCTGCGAGATGTAATTGCATTCCCCAAGGCACAAAATGCTGCTTGTTTTATGATGGAAACACCCAGCGCTGTTAACGAAGAAGCTCTAAAGATGCTGCATTTGAAACTTGATACTTGAATCTATTAGAAACTATATGAAGGATGTGCAGCGATACCATTGAGCAGATTTTGATAAGATATGATATTTTGTGATTGCGCAATCTTGTTGCGTGAGTACATTTAATTTGATATACTTGCAGAGATAAGAGGAGGTGTATCCACATGGCACCTAAAAATGAGAATTTGATGATTGACCCGGAGTTAAGAATGAGCGATGGTGGTCAAATCACATATGCGAATGAGGTTATTGCAATTATTTCAGGCATTGCAGCCAATGAAATCGAAGGGATCGCCGGTATGGTAACCAGCGGAGGATTCGGAGATATCATCGGTAAAAACCGCAACATAACGCGAGGCGTAAAAGTTGAGGTTGGTACTGAAGAAGTATCAGTAGATTTATACACACTCGTTGAGTATGGACAGCCTATTCAAAGAGTCGCGACACAAGTGCAGGAAAATGTTCGTAAATCAATCGAAGCGATGACTGGGCTTAAAGTAGTTCGCGTTGATGTGCATATTCAAGGGGTGAGCTTTGAAAAGGAGAAACAGGAAGTTCAATCCAATCTTGAAGCGGCCAATGTTCCTCACTTACCTGAGATCAGTAAGAAACGTGGCAAGCAAAAAAAGGAAGAACATGAGCAGGTTAAAACAGACAGCAAAACCGATACAAATATTTCTGACGAAGAGCTATTGCAGCAGCCTGATGCTGAAAACAGCCTTGATAAAGTATCAGATGTTATCACAGATGAAGACAGGTCCAACACCAATACAGAAGCTTAGTGCTTTGAAACAGAGGTGACTGGTATGAAGTTGCGCGGTTTGGATCGAATTCTGCTGTTTATCGGTGCCTTTTTGAATGCTGCGATAAGTGTCGGTATGTTTCTAATCAGTTTGAGAATGAATAGCTTTGTTTTGCCCACTTTTGACGGCGGAAACTTCATTATCAGTAAGTTTGCTGTCATTCTTTGTGCCGCATTTATTTTCATATTTTCTATATATATGTTAGGCCTTACCCTTGGTTCTCACAAGAAAAAAGATGAATTTGTAGTTCAGGAAACTGCAGGGGGCGAATTGCGAATATCAATACACGCATTGGATAGCATGGTGCGCAATGTCATGTCTTCCCACGGAGATATGAGCTTAAAAGATATGTCTGTAGAGAACATTAAAGATAATGTATTCGTGAGCCTGAAGATTGCCATTGCCGGAAATGTGAGTATTCCCTTAGCTGTGGCCTCTTTGCAAAAAGATATTAGACAGCACCTGCTTTCCTCTACCGGAATAGATGTTAAAGAGGTCAGAGTTTCAGTTGATACAACCGAAGAAGCAGTTGAGAGCTCTCCCTTTATCATGCAGGAGATAAACCCTGCCGAAAAATCTGAAGACGTCGTAGAGGATAAAAAGCGAAAACATGGTCTGTTTTCTAAAAAAATCGATATATCTGACAATGCATTCCTTAGCCCTGAAGACTCAGTAGAGATCAAGGACATAGCTGGCCAGTCAACATTGGAAACTTTTGAAAATCACAATATTGAAGGGACGGACAATCATGCAGGAACCTAAACAACCCATAAAGCCGAAAAACGTCAGCCGCAAATTAGCTTTTACAATATCTTTTTTTCTGGCCGGCATTCTTCTGGTAACTTTTAGTTTTTGGAAAATGATCATTGTGTTTCTCATAACAGGTATCGGCTTCTATATTGGCTCTTCTGAAAACCTAGAAGGGTCGATTAAGTCATTAATTAACAAAGTTTTCCCAGCATCCGATAAAAAAGTTACTTATACTTCTGAGGACTTGGACAAGCTTAAAAAAACCTTAGAAAAAAGGGAAGCGGATAAAATAGAATCTGAGAAGAAAGAAGCTCAAAAAAAGACTGTAGAACAGGCCGAAGCTGAGAAGAAGGAAGCCCAGAAAAAGGCCGCTGAACAGGCCGAAGTCGAGAAGAAGGAAGCCCAGAAAAAGGCTGCTGAACAAGCTGAAGCTGAGAAGAAGGAAGCCCAGAAAAAGGCCGCTGAACAAGCTGAAGCTGAGAAGAAAGAAGCTCAGAAAAAGGCTGCTGCAAAAGCTGAAGCAGAGAAGAGGGAAGCGGATGCTAAAGAAGCAGCTAAAAAGCAAACACAAAAAAAGGAGCCTAAGGAAAAACCTGAGGCCTGACACTTATAAAGCAATAACAGAACATTATTTCGATGTTTAATTTGTATGGGTGTAAGGGAATAAACAATCATGTCAAGACTTTCCGGCCGCAGACTGC
>JAAZEI010000159.1 GCA_012512355.1 Clostridiales bacterium
CTTATAAGGATTTTTATCGTGCGATGCGCGAAGGAAAAGACACCAAAACATCACAGGTCAATGTCGATGAATTTACCCGTTATTTCGAGCCTTTTTTAAAAGAAGGCAAAGATATTCTGCACGTCAGCCTTTCAAGCGGCATTTCAGGTGTCATCAACTCTGCCACAGCGGCCGCGAGCCTGCTGGCTGATAAATATCCGGATCAAAAAATCTATGTGGTTGATTCGCTTGGTGCATCCTCGGGTTACGGCCTGCTAATGGACAAGCTGGCTGATTTGCGGGATCAGGGCATGTCAATTGATGAGCTCAGAGAGTGGGCAGTCAACAACCGCCTCCTGCTTCATCACTGGTTTTTCTCAACAGACCTGACCTATTATGTCAAGGGCGGCCGCATCTCAAAAGCCTCCGGCTGGTTTGGCACAGCGCTGAGGATCTGTCCCCTGCTGAATATGGACAATACCGGCCACCTGCGCCCCCGTTTTAAGCTGCGCGGGAAAGCGAAAGCCATTCGCGAAATCACTGAAAAAATGCAGCAATATGCCGAGGATGGCCTGCAGTACAGCGATAAGTGTTACCTATCGCATTCTGATTGTTTGGCAGACGCGAAAAAAGTAGCTGATTTGATTGAAAAACGCTTTCAGCATCTGCAGGGCAAGGTGCTCATCAACAGCATCGGCACCACCATCGGCAGCCACACAGGCCCAGGCACTGTTGCTTTATTTTTCTGGGGCGACAAAAGGGAAGATTGAAAGAGCATTCAAAGCTGACAACATAATTATCTCTTAGCTCAAATAAACATCACAGCCAAAAACATTTGATGCGGTTGATCTCAATTCTTTATGCCCTGCCTCCCCCCAATATCCTGCAAAACAAATGTATGGTAGATGTTATGGCAAGTCTCTGTTTAAAACAGAAGGCTTGTTTTCTTTTACTCCAGTGTTGTTTGATGCTATAATGTAAAAAAACAGATGGAGGATGTATATGAAGGTTGCTGTTATCGGCTGCGGTACCATTGCCAATGCCGCCCACATACCCAGCTATATGAACAACAAAAAGGTAGAGATCAAGTATTTTTGCGATATTATCCTGGAGCGTGCTCAAAAAGCGGTCAATGACTATGGCTGCGGCGTGGCCATCACCGACTATCATGACATCTTAAAAGACCCGGAAGTCACCGCGGTTTCTGTTTGCGTGCCCAATAACCTGCATGCGCCCATCAGCATCGACTGCATGCGGGCTGGCAAGCACGTGCTGTGTGAAAAACCAAGCGCCAGAACCCTCACCGAAGCGCAGGAAATGCAAAAAGTCCAGCACGAAACAGGCATGACCCTCAACATCGGCGTCGTCAACCGCTTCAACGACAGCGTACGGCGCATCAAAAAGATGATAGATGATGGCCGCCTGGGCGAAATATATCATGTCTATGTCTCCTTCCGCGCACACCGCAGCATCCCGGGTCTGGGCGGTGCCTTCACCACCAAGGCAATCGCCGGCGGCGGCGCCCTCATTGATTGGGGCGTTCATTACCTGGATATCGTCATGTACTGCTGCGGCGACCCCAACCCCCTGACAGTTTCCGGCGAGACTTTCTCCAAATTGGGCCGCGATATCGAGGGTTATACCTGCACCAATATGTGGGCAGGCCCCCGCACACCCGGCGGCACCTATGATGTGGACGACTCTGTCACCGCTCTGGTCAGAACCACGGGGCCGGTGGTCAGCGTGCACGGCGCCTGGGCACAAAATATCGGTGAGGAAGAACGCTATATCGACTTCATGGGCGACAAGGCCGGCATTCGCCTGATCTATGGCAAAGGCTTCACCCTGTATACGGCCGAGGACGGCGCCCTGGTCACCTGCAAGCCTGAGTTTGAAATGGGCGATATGTTCCAGGCGGAGATAGACGCCTTTATCGATTGCATCGGGACAGGTGAAAAGCTGGCCAGCCACATTGATACGGCCATCCTGACCGCGCAGATTATGCAGGCCATTTATGACTCAAGCGAGATACACAAAGAAATCACAATATAGGAGAGACCAATGCTGCTGATACAAAACGCTGCCATATTCGATGGCATCCGCCCCGAGGCCCTGACCGCCGATATTCTCATCGACGGGGGCAAGATCATCAAAATTGCAAAAGACATCCAATCGGCTAATGCAGAGACCTTTGATGCAAGCGGTCTTTTCTGCTATCCGGGCTTTATCGACGCGCACAGCCACCTGGGCATGGATGGCTGGGGCATCGGCTATGAAGGCACCGATTACAACGAGCTCAACGACCAGTGCACCCCCCACCTGAGAGCCATTGACGGCTTCAAGCCCATGCAGCCCTCCCTGCTGGCGGCAGCGCAGGGCGGGGTTACCACGGTATCCACCGGCCCCGGCAGCGCCAATGTCATCGGCGGCA
>JAAZEI010000160.1 GCA_012512355.1 Clostridiales bacterium
CCCTCATCATCATTAAGCTTGTATGATCTTTATGTTATAATGATTTAAATCTGCATTGTTGGAGGATTCAATTTGTCTGCGGAAACGTATGAATTGGTATCACAAGGCTTTCGTTATTGGTTTGTTTTTTTAGGCCTCGCAATTGTTATCCGTTCTTATCGCTGGGCTATGAAAGATCACTTGAGTGTTAGGCGTACAATGAAAGCTCTGCCTGATTCCGGGTTAATTGGTGAACTTGTTAATCTCGCAACAGGAGAGAGCCTCCCGCTGCCTCGCGAAGGCATCATGGGTTCAAGCAAAACGAGTGATGTTCATCTTTCCGGTATTCGAAAAAACGAGTTGGAATTCGTTTTTGTTGATGGTAAAGGGGTATATATCACGCCAATTCATAAGCATCATCAAATCTTGCTTCATAACCAGCCTATAGGGAAGACCGGTTATGCACAGCATGGGACCAGGCTTAATTTACCTGGGTATTCCTTACGATTTCGTTTGTTTGCGGGCCTAGATCTGCCTCAATCAACATATAGTGAAGAACTCTTGAAGCAAGAGATTTTGAGCGCTGAAGACGACTTTGATATAGAAACTCTAGGTGATATGGGAATGCCTTTTGAACCATACACTGATGTCGGCCTAATGGCAGATTCTACATTTATTACCGAATTACCACAGCCCTATATACAACTGAATGATAAACAAAATTTTGAAAACCATGCGGATATCAGTTGGGATCCCCAGCTCACTTGGCAGTATGCTCCGCCTATACCTGAAACAAATTACTCTTCATCGATAAACTCACAAAATATGAGCGGTCAGCCTGTTTGGGAATCTAGTGATTACGAGAACCAAATATCTGATAGTCCTGCTAGAAAAAGGAGTAGTAAAAGACATGAAAAGTAGCGAGCAAAATTCCTCCTCTCGCTTATTAACCGTAACAATTGTTGTATTCTTATTTTCTGCTTTCTTTCTTCTTACAATAAAAGAATTTAGTATATTTAGTATTTCTATGACATTTTTTGTGCCTGCAATATTTTTTGTTTCGACAGTTTTCTTACCTCGTATTTTTTCAGCTGACCGCTTAATGCTGTCAATCGTTAATTTTTTATGTGCTTTAGGTGTCCTGATTCTATACCGTATGAGTCCAAAGCAAGGCCTGAACCAGGCGATAAATTATGGTATAGGCCTAATTGCAATGCTTTTTTTCATATATTTTGTTAGGTTGATGCAAAGAAAAAAACCAGTCATTATTTTATTAATTGCTGTTTCAGCTATTCTAATGGTATTGCCATTAATCTTCGGTACAGAGAGAAATGGCGCCAGAGCATGGGTTACGCTCTTTGGATTAGGTTTTCAACCAAGTGAACTCGTAAAAGTACTCATGCTGATTATAGAAGCCTATTTTCTCTCCAAAAGAAAAATATTTTCAGCAGCTCTTTATGCTGGTTTTTGTATGCTTGTTCTTATGCTTCAAAAAGATCTCGGTACTGCATTGATATATTATGGTGTTATTCTCGTCATGGTATATGTTGCTACCAGAAACTATCTTTATATGGGTTTAGGTTTTGTAGGCGCAGTTTTTGGAAGTGTGATTGGCTACAAAATGTTTAGCCACGTAAAACGGCGAGTGGCTATCTGGATTAACCCATGGATTGATTATGAAGGGGCAGGGTATCAGATCGTTCAATCTCTAATTGCGATTGTTAATGGAGGTGTTTGGGGCACTGGGCTTGGGCTTGGCAATTCATATGTGATCCCGGCACATACAACAGACTTTATATTTTCTATTATTATCAACGAGTTTGGTATGATATTTGGTTTATGTATTTTATTCATGTATATACTTCTTTTTTTGCGAGGCATTAATATTGCACTTCGCTCCAACTCAAGATTTAATGCCATCCTTGCCCTCGGCTCTTCTGTCTTGATTGCACTTCAAACTTTCATTATCATTGGCGGAAACATCAAAATGATCCCTCTCACCGGAGTGACCCTGCCTTTCATAAGCTATGGCGGTTCAAGTTTGCTTTCAAGTATGTGCATTATGGGAATCATTCAGGGTGTGGCAAGTATCAATGATACTCAGGTTCAAGAAGACAAAGAACTTGCACAATTACAAGGTGATTTGTTATGAAACTCATACGACAAAATATTAAGCGCATAGCAACCGTGGTTAGCATTGTCCTTTTGTCGCTCATCGTTTATGGAGCTTATAGCATATCTACCCAAGGACAAAGATGGTTTGCTTCTAGTTCCAATAAATACATGCGTAAAAGTAAAATTAATGTCACAGCAGGTAATATTCTTGATCGCAATAATATTTTACTTGCCGCTACCAACATTGATAGGAAGAGAGTTTACAGCTCTGATCCTGAACTGCGCAAGGCGATGGTTCACACAGTAGGGGACGATGCAAACAACACCGCTTATGGTGCAGAAGCTTATATGGCAAATTATTTGTATGGTTTTGATGAATCTTATCCTGAGAGACTCGTTCAAGCCTTAAAAGGCAGTAAAAGACGCGGGAAAGATATAAAGCTGTCACTAAACAGTTCTATATCCAAAAAAGCTTATTCTTTGTTCCCGAAAGACAAAAGTGGCGCCATCGTTATCATGAATTATAAAACAGGAGAGATTCTTACTTTACAGAGCCATCCAAGTTTTGACCCAATGAACCTTACTCAGTCAGACAAAGATAATCCCTTAAAACCATTCTGGAATCGCACTACGATGTGGGTGAGTGCACCCGGTTCTGTATTCAAAATAATAACGCTCGCTTCTGCCCTTAAAAATATACCTGATGCTCAAAGCAGAATGTTTGAATGTGATGGTGCATTGGAACTCACGCATACCACCATCACTGACGCAAGCAACGCAATCCATAACGCAATTAATTTAAAAAAAGCATTGGCAGTTAGTTGTAACATTACCTTCGCACAAGTTGCTCTTGAAGTCGGAGATACTAAACTGCAAAAAACAGCATCAGATTTTGGTTTTGGAGATCATTTCTTATTTAGTGATTTAATTGTTGAAGACTCTGCTTATCCGCTGAATAATCGCAGCGAAAAAGAGTTGGCATGGACGGGAACGGGGCAAAGCAGTTTAAAAACTACGCCATTGCATATGGCCATGGTCGCATCTGCCATTGCAAACAAGGGTATTATGATGGAACCTAAAATTTTGTTAGAGGTGTCTAATGAATTTGGCAAAAGTTCTTATTTTTTTAAGCCCAAAATATATAAAAAAGCAATATCTAAACAAGATGCTGAAACGATATCACTTTATATGACTGAAGCTGTAAGGAACGGCACAGCTTCTTCTGCCGGTGTTTCAGGCATCAAAATAGCGGGAAAAACCGGCTCTTCTCAAATAGACGGACAGGCGAATGCTAACGCCTGGTTTATCGGTTATATTGATGATGATAGGTATCCATTTGCGATATGTGTAGCAATAGAAAATGCAGGAAGCGGTGGCTCTGTCGCAGCGCCAATAGCAGGCAAACTGTTTAAATTTATGACTGGCCGATAAATGTGCAGCTTGAATCACTTTGTCTTTAAAGGTATAATGAACAATAAGGAGTGTGATATGCGTGTTTGATGGCTTTCCCAAGGAGATGCTTGAATTTATGTTAAAAATTCGTTTTAATAACAACAAAGAATTTATGTCATCACATCGGGATGAATATGAAATCAAGATGCGCAATCCTCACTATCAGTTGATAGAAGCTCTGACACCTCTCATGCTGCAAATAGATCAGGGGATGGAAGTCAGACCCAACAAAGTACTGTCACGGATTTTCCGTGACACCCGTTTTTCAAAAAACAAATCTCCATATCGAAGCCATCATTGGCTAGCATTTCGTCATACGGGCGAACCAAGGGAAAGTGCAGTTGTGTTTTGGTTTGAGATAACCCTTGAGCGCCTAAGCTGGGGATTGGGCTTTTGGGGTCAGAATAAACCGGCTATGGAGATATTTCGAAAGAGATTGCTAAGTCATCCGGATGATTGGGAGACTCTTATTCGAACACTGAATAACACAGGGCTTGCTGTAGAAGGGGAAAGCTACAAACGTTTAAACTCGCCTGCACAGCTAAAGCCAAGCCTGACATCTTATTATAAATTAAAAAATATTTATCTTGTGAGAAGAGATGCTCATTACAATGATGCTTTTACTCCAAAACTGTTCGAAAACATAGCCAAAGATTTTCGTGTTTTAGCACCTTTTTATCAAATGATGAGGGGCTATCATGAAATTACTTTACAATGAAGGGAAAAAAGTGAATACTTACGATCAGCTGGTGAGCGGAACTGATATACGTGCCGTGGCCATGGGCAATAATATTGAGTTAACCAATGAAGTGGCCGAAAAAATTGGTCAATCTTTTGCTGTGTGGTTAAATCATAAACATGTTTTTTCTACCAATGAGAGCCAAAAAGTAATTGCGATAGGACGTGATTCGCGATTAAGCGGCGAGGAATTGCTGCATGCATTTGCTAATGGCCTTACAAAGCAAGGATTTCATGTTCTAAACTTTGGTCTGTGCACAACACCGGCAATGTATAAATGTTTGAGTGGCGATCAGCCGGTGGCTCATGCTTCGGTGATGGTGACTGCCAGCCATCACCCTTGGGATCGAAACGGCTTTAAGTTTTTTACACCAGATGGCGGCATAAATGCGGCTGAATTAAAGGAAATCATCAATTTCATGGAGATGAAACACGAACCTTCGATGCGCTACGAGTATATAGAAAATTATGACTATCTCAGTTTTTATATACAAGAGTTAAAAGACGTGGTGAGAGAAAAACTTGATGATGATGTCTCGCGGCCGCTGCTCGGACTGCATGTTTTGGTAGATGCGGGCAATGGTGCAGGCGGATTTTATGCAAAGTTACTAGAGGATTTGGGTGCATGGACTGAGGGGAGCCAGTTTCTAGAGCCTGATGGTCACTTCCCCAATCATTCACCCAACCCAGAAGATGCCGAGGCGATGAAATCCATCAGCGAAGCTGTCACAAAGCACACTGCGGACCTTGGTATTATTTTTGATACTGATTGCGATAGAGCAGCTCTCGTCGACCACACTGGGTTAGCGATCAATCGAAACAGGCTGATAGCCTTAGTATCTGCCATGCTTCTTAATGAAGAGCCTGGCTTAACTATCGTGACAGATTCGGTTACTTCTTCAGGCCTATCAAAGTTTATCGGAGCGTGGGGTGGGGAGCATTATCGTTATAAACGCGGTTATCGCAATGTGATTGATGAAGCAAAACGTCTAAACGATATTGGTGTTAATTGTCCCCTAGCCATTGAAACCAGCGGTCATGCGGCACTTCGTGAAAATCAATTTCTTGATGATGGTATGTATTTAAGCACTTTGCTTGTGTGTGAATCTATGCGCTTAAAACGTGAAGGCAAATATATTTCCAGTTTGCTTGAAGGATTGAAAGAGCCTGAGGAAAGCCTTGAATTAAGGCTCAAAATTTATGGAGAAGATCATAGGGAAAATGGTATGAAAGTTATAGAAACAATCATGGATTATGCCTCCGAAGCTGAGGGATGGGAAATTGCGCCTGATAACCGCGAAGGTGTTAGAATTGCATTTGATCTCCATCAGAAACTTGATAATGCTTGGTTTTTAATGAGGTTATCTGTTCACGATCCAGTCCTTGCATTGAATGTCGAAAGCGATGTCAAGGGAGGTTTACAGACCATTTTAACTGAACTTCTGGGAGTCATTGCCCACCTTGAAGGTGTGGTGGACATGAGCCCTATTAGTAATTATATTAATAATAATCAAACTATATTGTAATTAGAAAGGGATAATGAAATGACGATCGAAGAAAAAACGATTAATACCATAAGCATGCTATCAGCTGACATGGTTCAAAAGGCAAACAGCGGCCATCCGGGAGCTCCCATGGGTATGGCTGCAATGTCATACGCGCTTTGGATGCATGCATTAAAACATAATCCTAAGCATCCGCAATGGGAAAACAGAGATCGCTTTGTTCTTTCAAATGGCCATGCAAGCGCCTTGTTATATAGCTTGCTTCATATTACAGGATATGGACTGTCAATGGAAGAAATTAAACAGTTCAGACAATGGAACTCTAAAACACCCGGGCACCCTGAATATCAGCACACAGTAGGCGTAGAAACAACCACCGGACCGCTGGGTCAGGGTGTCGCAAATGCTGTGGGCTTTGCTATTGCGGAAACTATGCTCGCTGCACATTTTAATCGTCCGGACTTTCCGATCGTAGACCATCGTACCTATGTATTTGCAGGGGACGGCTGTATGATGGAAGGCATTACCAGTGAAGCGGCCTCCCTTGCCGGCACACTCAAGCTGTCTAAGCTGACAATTCTTTACGATGACAATGAAATATCGATAGAGGGCTCTACCAATCTTGCCTTTCGGGAAGATGTTGGAATGCGCTTTGAGGCTTATGGATGGCATGTTATACGTGTGAAGAATGGCAATGACTATCATCAGGTACTTGAAGCATTAAATAAATCGCAAAATTCTGATAAACCCGTTTTAATTATTTGTCCTACAATTATCGGATACGGAAGTAAATCAAAGCAGGGGACAGCCAGCGCTCATGGTGAGCCCCTGGGGGACACAGCAATAGGTGAAGTAAGGTCTTTCTTTGGCATGTCTGATAAAACTTTTCATGTTGCCAAAGAGGTCTATCAACATGCAGAGGAGAGCCTCAAACCCCAAGTCCGTGCTTATTCTGCCTGGCAAGACAGCTTTAATCTCTACAAAGATAAGTATCCTGAATTGGCATCTCAATGGGCGAAGTGGCACTCTGAAGTTGATATGGATTCTCTTATGCAAGATACAAGCCTATTCGAAGCGAACCCGCAAATAGAAGCAACGCGTGTCAGCTCCGGCCGCATGATCAACCGTTTGGCAAAATTATTCCCGAACCTTGTTGGAGGTTCAGCCGATTTAGCTCCTTCCACAAAGACTTATATTACTGACGGCGGAGATTATAGCGCAGAGAACCGAAGTGGCCGAAATTTCCGTTTTGGGGTGCGTGAACACGCAATGGCGGCTATTTGCAATGGAATTGCAATCCATGGTGGGTTGAGAGTTTTTTGTGCTACGTTCTTTGTATTTACAGATTACATGAAAGCGGCCATGCGCCTTGCCGCCATCATGAAATTGCCTGTAACCTATGTGTTAACGCATGATTCAATCGGCGTAGGGGAGGACGGAACAACCCATCAACCTATTGAACATTTGGCTGCTCTGCGCGCAACGCCCGATATGCAGGTTATCAGACCTTGCGATAGTCAGGAAACTACAGTAGCATGGATCAAGGCACTTACATCAAAAGCACCAACCTGTTTAGTTCTTACCAGACAAAACCTACCTCAATATCAACGTAATATCAATATGCCTATGAAGGGCGGTTATGTCTTAAGCCCTGCGCAAGGCAAGGCTGAAGTTATTTTAATGGCATCGGGCAGCGAAGTCAGTATTGCTATGGATGCACAAACAAAGTTGGCATCTGAAGGTATTCAGACACAGGTAGTTTCCATGATGTCTATGGAAATGTACTTAAATCAAGATAATCAATATAAAGAATCAGTTCTGCCTGATGCAAACCGCCGACGCATAGCAATCGAAGCAGGGGCCACAATGCCCTGGTATCGCTTTGTGGGTCTAGATGGAGATGTATTGGGTCTTGATCATTATGGAGCATCTGCACCGCAAGAAGTGCTATTTAGAGAGTATGGCCTGACTGCAGAAAATTTAGTAAGCCATGTAAAAGCATTATTAGCTAAATAAGATAATAAATGCCCAGTACTAAAACCAGCACCGATTGGTGCTGGTTTTAGTACTATATTTCAGATTATAAATCTATATCTGTCGATATACTGAAACTACTTTCCCCAGAACCTGTACATCGTTGCTATAAATCGGTTTCATTGCAGAATTTTCAGGCTGTAAACGAATGCGCCCCTGCTCTCGATAAAAACGTTTGACCGTCGCATCACCTGCTATCATTGCAACTACTATATCGCCGTTATTTGCTTCAAGCTGCTGTTTGACAATAACATAGTCGCCATGAAGAATACCGGCTTGTATCATGCTGTCACCGCGAATAGTGAGTGCGAAATGTTTACCCTCACCTATCAGAGAAGAGGGGATGGGAAGCATTTCATTGTCATTTTCTTCAGCGAGAATTGGGATACCTGCTGCGACAGGGCCTAACATAGGAATCATTTTAATAAGAGAAGCCGCCTCTTCGTCTTCTACCAAACCCATAGCTCTTGGTTTCATGGCATCACGGATGAGGAGGCCTTTGGCCTCAAGTCTTCTTAGATGACCATGAACTGTAGAAGTCGATTTAAGGCCTACGGCTTCGCCGATTTCGCGCACAGAAGGCGGATAACCCTTTTGGGCAACCTCTTGTCGGATAAAGTCAAGAATTTTTCCTTGCGTATCTCCTCGAATTCTCTTTTTTTTCTCTGGCGCTATACTCATAATGATACCTCCTAAACTTGGTTTATTATACCATGCAAACAGGTGTTTGCATAGTGCTAAACATCAGGCAAAGTAATTTTTTGTGCTGCTTCTCGTCTTTTTGAATCTTTTATTGACGCATAGTGACGTTTTGTGGTGTTCACATCGGAATGACCAAGTGCATCCGAAACCAAATAAATATCTCCGGTTTCCTGGTAAAGAGTTGTGCCGAAGGTACTTCGAAGCTTATGCGGACTTATACGTTTTTTGAGAGGTGTAGCAATTAGAGCATATTTTTTAACCATATTCTCAACTGCTCGTGCAGTCATTCTTCGTCTTTGCAGAGAAAGAAATAAAGCGAACTCATGACCAGGTAGGCAAGCAACTTGTTTACGAGCCAGCAAGTATTCTTCTAATACAGATTTTACTGTATCCGGATAGTACAATATAACTTGATTACCTCCCTTTCTGGTGACAACAAATGCATTGTCATTTAAATCAAGGTCATCAATATCAATTCCAATTAATTCGCTTACTCGAATACCTGTCCCCAGAAAAAGCATCAATATAGCAATATCTCGCTGTTTGGTAATAGATAAATACTTTTGCTGCCTATCGCTTAATCCTTCTCCATGTTTAACTGTATCAATGAGTTTTTGTACTTCTTCGGGTTCCAGATAAAGGATAGGTTTTTCATGACGTTTAGGCAGCGTTATCCTGGTGGCTACATTTGCTGCGATAATTTCATTTCGAAAAAGATATTCAAAGTAAGAACGGATACAGCTTAGCTTGCGCATAATGCCAAGTTCATAGTTTTGTATTAGAATGGGGGGATTTTCTTCATCGGTTTCTTTGGAAAAATTTGTTTTTACATACTGCTGCAAATATTCCTGGAATCCAGCGATATCATTAGCAGTAATTTCAGACAAATCTCGACCGGTGATTGCTACAATAGAAGTATTCGCAAAATACATGCTCTCAAGATGCAGATATTGAAAAAACAAACGCAGGTCGTAGGCATAAGCCAAACGGGTTAATGGACTGGTTGTTTGAGAAATTGATCTGAAATAATCTGTGCAAGACGAAGGGAGTTGCCGCTGGAGATCTTTGAGCCGGTCATTGATTCGGATCGAATGCTGTGTTTGGTAGGAGGTTCTCTTGGACATAATTGCTCCTTTGATTGCATAATACAAACTATTGTAGGTGTCCATGGATTATAATTGATTACAAAGCCTTCTGTTGAAATGTTTACTGCTTAAATAAAACGAGGTTAACAATGTCCGCTGAAGCCTGACAATAAATGAATACAACCAATTATAAAGCAATCTAACAAGAAAAGCAATACTATTCGTAAAAGATGCCTTTCGCGAATAGTATTGTTTTAGTTTCATAGAGTCAATTAGGATTTTTCTTTGGCTCCAAATCAGAAAAAGCTCTGATCACATTTTGAACTTCTATTTTTGCCAGCTCGTCGCAGCGGTTATTTTCAGCATGATCTTGATGACCTGGCACTTTATGGTAACTTACCTCGTGTTTGCGCATTGTCAATAATAAAAGTTTCCAAAGATCCTGATTCTCAACCGGTTTATTATCAGAAGTCTTCCATCCCCTCTTTTGCCAGTTGTCAATCCAATTCTGATTGAATGCATTAACAACATAGGCTGAGTCTGAATAAACTTCGACTTGGCAGCTTTGCTTTAAGACACCCAGGCCGCTGATGACTGCGAATAATTCCATGCGATTGTTTGTAGTCAAATGCATGCTGCCGCTGATTTCTTTTTCATGTGCGCCAAATTTAAGGATTGCTGCCCAGCCGCCC
>JAAZEI010000161.1 GCA_012512355.1 Clostridiales bacterium
CTTTGGGGCCGGCGCTAAAGTGATAAAAACTTATGCGTATGAGCTGACAGATGAAGATGCCAGAGAAATAGAAATAACATCACCCGATATTCTGCTTCTGGTAGGCGGAACGGATGGCGGAAACAGCGCAGTGGTGAAAGCAAACGCTTCATTGATTGCGCAGATAAAAGGTGGATTCCCTGTTGTTTATGCGGGAAACAGGGTTGCTGCTAGAGATTGTAAAACAGCATTGGAGACGAGTTCACACCCTGTTTATGTTGCGGACAATGTACTTCCATCCCTGGGCAAGCTGAATGTTCTTCCGGTTCAGGCCGTCATTCGTGAAATCTTCCTGGAAAGAATCATTCAGTTTAAAGGGTTATCAAACTACAGGGAAATCCTGGACGGCATATTAATGCCCACGCCTTCCGCGGTACTTGATGCCCTGACCTTGCTAAGCGATGGCACTGAAGGCAAACAAGGGCTTGGCGAACTCATGGCGGTAGATTTGGGCGGCGCAACCACCGATGTTTACTCAATCGCTTCGGGAGATCCGACAAACCCCAATACCTTCGTCCATGGGCTGAGGGAGCCGCGTATCAAACGGACAGTAGAGGGCGACATCGGCATGCGTTACAGCGCAAGGGGCATTGTTGAAGGCTCAGATATCAAAGAATTCACCCGCATCAGCAGCCTGAGCGAGGAGAAAAGCAACGCACTATTCTGCGTGATTGATAACGATCCCTCCAGTCTGCCCCAAACACAGGAGGAGGAGGCCTTCGACAGAGCTTTGGCGATACTGGCCATTCGATTGGGCTTGGTTCGCCACGCCGGCCGTCTTGAAGAGGTTTTCACCCCGGCGGGTATCTCATTTCGCCAAACTGGTAAAGACTTAACAGAAGTTAAACACATGATACTGACAGGGGGCGCGCTCATTCATGCGCACAACGCTGATGAGATAGCCCAGCAAGCCGTTCTTGTGCCTGATAATAACCTTCTGATTCCCAGAGATTTTGAAGTGAATGTTGACAGGGACTATATACTTTCTTCCATGGGATTGTTGGCTGGGTACGACCGTACAGCAGCCTTTGACTTGCTAATGGATCATTTTGTGAAAGGGAAAGCATATGCAACTGATGAATAAAAAGTGGTCTGAGGAGAGCTTCCTGAACGAACGAAAAGCAGTGCTCGCAACTTGGCCAACAGGTAAAGATGTAGATTTGGATGAAGCGATTGAGTATCAGCGCAGCATCCCTCAAGAAAAGCGTTTTCAGACAAAACTTGAGGATGCCATTAAAAAAGACATCACCCTGATACAGCCCCGGGCAGGTGTTCCTTTAATTGATGAGCACATCAAGCTTTTGCGTTACCTCGAAACTGAGGGCGGCGCAGATCTACTGCCTACGACAATTGATGCCTACACCCGCCTGAATCGTTACAAGGATGCAGAGCATGGCATCAAAGAATCCCAGTCCCATGGCAAAGCCATGCTCAATGGCTTTCCTGCTGTAAATCACGGCGTTACTGCCTGCCGCAAGGTAACCTCTTCGGTCAATTCGCCTGTGCAGGTACGTCACGGTACACCCGATGCAAGGCTCCTGGCTGAGATTGCATTGGCAGGCGGTTTCACCAGTTTTGAAGGCGGCGGTATTTCCTACAATATACCATATGCCAAGAATGTCTCGATGGAGCATACCATGCTGACCTGGCAATACGTTGACAGACTGACGGGCTATTACGAGGAGCGCGGCATCACCATCAACAGAGAGCCCTTTGGTCCTCTTACTGGAACACTTGTGCCTCCCTGTATTTCAAATAGTGTAGCCGTTATCGAATCTCTGCTGGCGGCTGAACAAGGCGTTCGAAACATCACAGTAGGTTATGGACAGTGCGGCAACCTGGTGCAGGATGTTGCTGCCATTCATGCGCTGCGTGAGCAAACAAGCGAATACCTTCATCGCTTTGGCTATGACGACTGTCATGTTTCCACCGTATTGCATCAGTGGATGGGTGGCTTCCCGGAAGATGAGGCAAAGGCCTTCTCTGTTATTTGCTGGGGGAGCGCCGCCGCGGCCCTTGCCAAAGCAACCAAAGTCATTGTCAAAACAACGCATGAGGCGATGGGAATCCCAACGATGGAAGCCAATGCGGCAGGACTTCGCGCAACCGGCCAAATCATCAATATGCTGGCCGATCAGCGAATGGTTGAGGGCAGCGCATTAAGAGAAGAGATAGAGCAGATCAAGAATGAAACGCGCTGTATCCTTGAGAAGACCTTGGAATTAGGTGAAGGCGACATAGCCATTGGTACCGTTCGTGCATTCCAGGCCGGGGTGATTGACATCCCCTTTGCCCCCAGCCGCATCAATGCAGGGAAAATCATGCCTGCACGTGACAATCAGGGCGCTGTGCGTCTTCTTGATACAGGATCCCTGCCTTTCACAGAGGAAATCAAAGCCTATCATCGCGACAAGATCAAAGAACGCGCTCGTTTTGAAGGGCGAGAAGTCTCCTTCCAGATGGCCATCGATGATGTCTACGCAATCAGCAGAAGCCGCCTGGTGGGAAGACCCAATAAATAAGATATTAAAAATGAATGTGGAGGATAAATAAATGAAGATCAAACAGGTCATCTGCGCGTCGGGGCGCACAGGCTTTTACTTTGACGATCAGAAAGCCATTAAATCTGGCGCTGCTCATGATGGCATGATGTACGTCGGAGAACCCATGACACCTGGCTTTACAAGCATAAGACAGGCCGGCGAAGCGATTTCAGTATTACTGGTGCTGGAGGATGGACAAGTTGCCTGGGGTGACTGTACTGCAGTGCAGTATTCAGGTGCAGGCGGACGTGACCCTCTGTTTTTGGCAGAAGATTTTATTCCGCTTATCGAAGGCGAAGTCGCGCAGCACCTCATAGGCCGTGATCTTGATAATTTCCGTAATTTAACCTCAGAAATCGATCACATGACCATCAATGGCAAGAGGCTGCATACCGCAATACGGTATGGCTTGTCTCAGGCAATACTCGATGCGGTAGCCAAAGCACAGAAGCTCAACATGTGCGACGTGATTGCAAAAGAGTATGATATAAAAGTCAGTGAAGTGCCGCTTAAAATATTCACGCAATCAGGCGATGACCGTTATAATAATGCCGATAAAATGATTATGAAAGCTGTTGACGTTCTGCCGCATGGATTGTTTAACCATGTTGAAGAAAAACTCGGCAGCAAAGGTGAAAAGCTGCTTGAATACATAAAGTGGCTCAATGCGCGCATCACAGAAAAAGCGCCCTATGAGGGCTATAAGCCAGTTTTGCATATCGATGTTTACGGCACTATTGGTATGGTCTTTGGCAATGATAACTATCAAGACATGGCCGACTATTTAAAGACGCTGGTTGATGCAGCCAAACCTTACCATCTGCGTATTGAAGGACCCATGGATTCTGGCAGCCGCGAGCAGCAGATGAAGGATTTGTCAGCTTTAACAGCCTTGGTTGACAAGCTTGGTATTGATGTTGAACTCGTTGCCGATGAATGGTGTAACACACTGGAAGATATCATCTATTTTGCTGACAACAAAGCAGGACACATGATTCAGATTAAAACCCCCGACCTTGGAAGCCTTCACAATACGATTGAGGCGGTGCTGTATTGCAAGGATAAGGGAATCAGTGCTTATCAAGGCGGTACCTGCAATGAAACAGACCGTTCAACTCAAGTGTGTGTGCATTGTGCCATGGCCAGTCAGGCTGACCAGATTCTCGCGAAGCCGGGCATGGGCGTAGATGAAGGATTTATGATTTGCTATAATGAAATGAATCGTATTTTGGCTCTGCGAAAAGCTGGCGTCGGCGTTCATTCCTAACAGATGCCCCCATATGTTCAGCAGAATCAATTATATA
>JAAZEI010000162.1 GCA_012512355.1 Clostridiales bacterium
CTGTTATAGATACTATGACAGCCCGCGTTTTGTTTAACTCAACCAACTTTAGCTTATTATATTTTTGATTTATTTCCAAGTCCATCAAACAATCAAGTGTTTACACCCTGCGATCGTTGGTGCTATAATACATCTATACATAATTTTTAAATGAAGTGTTTCCAATTTGTTACATGCGAACAATGCAGCGTTCTTATCCCAACTTATTTTGTACCCTGCGCGGCAAGTCAGCTGCGTGAAATATATAGGAGGTATCTCTCATGAAAAAGACTACGGCTCTCTTTCTGGCTCTATTGATGCTGCTCAGCCTTGGCACACTAAATGTCTTTGCCGAGAACCCCATTGAGATTTCACTGTACTACTCTGACAACTCAACACTCCCCTTCAGGGCCGACTGGCCTATGCTGGTTCATCTACAAGAAAAATATAATGTGAAGCTTAACATCGAGCCAATCCCGATTGCAGACTATACCACCAAGGTGGGTCTTGCACTGAGCACCGGTCAGAATGCTCCTGATGTTATTTTGGGTTCAAGCACCGGCGGCGTCAACGCCTCCCATGCACTCAACGGTGCTATCGTTCCCATCAGTGATTATGCTGAATGGACACCCAACTTCAACGCCCGTGTCCAAGAGTTTGGCCTCGAAAACAATGTGGAAATGCTAAAACTCAGCGACGGGAAACGTTACTACATGCCCGCTGTTTATGACAAACCTTTCTACGATGGCGGTTTAATTCTTCGCGAAGACTTCCTTGAAGAAAAAGGCTTGGAAGCTCCTAAGACCTTTGATGACCTTTATACTATTTTAAAGGCATATAAAGAGACACACCCCGAATCCTACCCGCTGACAACCATCGTTGCACCGCGCGTACTTTATCGCATGACGATGCCTTCCTTTGGCATGTCCGTGGGTCTAAACAGTGCAACAGGCACCAATACCTTGTCCTGGAATTATGAAGACAACGAGTACTTTGCAGGCGCTATCAGCAGCCAGTATAAAGATTATGTGACCTACCTCAATAAACTTTATACTGAAGGCTTGCTGGACCCTGAGATGTCCCAGGATGCGACATCTACCTCCCAGAAGCTGGCAACAGGCGCTGCAATGGCAACTTACGGCTACTATGACCAAATCGGCGGTTGGGAACAAAGCTCCTCCGTCGATGGTATGAAGCTGCAGATGTACCCGCCGCTGGAAGGACCGGGCGGAGCACACCACCAGCCCAAGAACCCAGTTGCCGGCGGTATCCTCTTCCCCATCAATACCATGAAACGGGATGACTTTGAACAGGTTGTCCGCAAAATCGATGAAGTATTCTTCTCTGAGGATGCGGCGGCAATCTGGTGTATTGGCGTAGAAGGCGAAACTTACACAAAAGATGGCGACAAGATTGTATATTCCGACGAGATACTCAATTCAAAAGACGGTATTTACAAATACATGCAAAACGCATATGGATGCGGTGCCGATGGCTTGCAGTTAGTTTGGTACAATGCCCGTGAAATGACCAAGTATGATGAGAACTACGCGCAGATCAATGCGACAGCGGCGGAGATGCCCGATGCTATTCAGTATGTGCCTCCCGTGCCTTCCTTTGATGACATGCCAGCCGAAGACGCATCTTTGCTCCAGGCTACCTTGTCAGATGCCTTCGAGGTGTGGAACGATGCCTTCATCACCGGTAAAAAATCCCTTGATACAGATTGGGATGCTTATGTGAAGGAGATGAATGACAAGGGCATTGGGAAATTCCTGGAAATATACAACGACAATAAAAAGTAATGTCTTTGGCAGGGCTGTATAACACAGCCCTGCCTTTATGATTAAGGCGGTAAAATGCTTAAAAAAGAAGTAACACCAAACAAAATCATTCATCAACACCATACAAATTGGTCACGATATTTGCGAGTGCACTGGTCCTTATATCTAATGATGCTTCTTCCGCTGGCACATTTTATCTTGTTTAAGTACTTCCCGATGTTTGGAAATATATTGGCTTTTCGGCGTTTCAAACCACTGACAGGCCCCTATGGCGTGTCCTGGGTTGGACTGCGTTATTTTAAACAATTCATGAGCCAGGACGACTTCTGGCGGGCATTTTTCAATACACTGACACTGTCTGTGAGTAACCTGATTATTAATTTTCCTATCCCCATCATCTTTGCTATTCTATTAAATGAACTGCGCAATCTGCGTTTTAAAAAACTCGTTCAGACAGTCAGCTATATGCCGCGTTTCATCTCTACCGTGGTGGTGATTTCTATTCTGACAGAGTTGCTATCCCCTTCCAGCGGCGCGCTCAACCGTTTGATTCAGAGCATGACCGGCCATGTCCCTGTATACTATATGAACGAGTCTCAGTATTTCAGGCCCATGTATATCCTCACGGATATGTGGCAGTACACCGGATGGAGCGCTATCATTTATCTCGCAGCAATCACGGGTGTCAACGCAGATTTATTTGAAGCGGCTAAAATAGATGGTGCCAACCGTTTTCAACAAATTTTATTTATCACATTGCCAAGTATCATGCCCACAATCATGGTCATGTTTATTTTAAAAGTAGGATACCTGATGTCTCTTGGTTTTGAAAAGGTACTGCTAATGTACACACCATCAAACTCGATGGTCAGCGACATCATTGATACCTATGTTTACCGCATGGGCTTTCAATCAAGCGCCAACCAGTATTCTTATGCAACTGCCATCGGTCTGTTTTCAGGCATCATCGGACTTATCCTCGTGACATCATCCAACCTGTTAAGCCGCCGTCTGACCGGCGAAAGCATCTATTGATATGAGCAGATTAAGAGTAAAAAAACGAAAAATAAACCAGATCCAAGATAGAAGTCCGCTGCTGGATTTTTTGATTTACCTCGTCATGGGGTTAGTTCTCATTGCCTGTGTGCTGCCATTTTTATACATTATCGCAATGTCGCTCTCCTCATCCACAGCTATTCTCAACAACAAAGTATCGCTTTGGCCAATCGGGTTAAACTCTGACGCTTACAAGCAGATTTTTTCCTACCCTAACTTTTTTCGCGCCTATAAAAACACCATCATCTATACATTTTTTGGAAGCTTGATTTCTTTGACTCTGATGACCTTGTTCGCTTATCCTTTAAGCAAGCCTCACCTTCGGGGGCAAAAACTTGTAATGAAGCTCATTATTTTTTCAATGTTTTTTTCAGGCGGCCTGATTCCCAACTTTTTGCTCATATCCAGCCTGGGGCTCACCGGCACGGTTTATGGCATGATTATCCCTTTTGCCATCAATCAATTCAACCTGATTATTCTAATCAACTTTTTCAAAAGTCTGCCTGAAGAGTTGGAAGAGGCCGCGCGAATCGACGGACTTGGTTATTTTGGCATCTGGCTTCGCATTCTGCTGCCTTTATCAACTGCAGCCATCGCGACGATCGGCCTTTATACAGCTGTTTTCTTTTGGAACGACTGGTTTTTTGCCTTGATTTATCTTGACAGCGCACGATATCCTGTGATGCTGCTGCTCCGCAACATCGTCAATGGAACCACCATGGTGGGTGAAGCAGGCGGTGTTGGCGAAAAAGCCTCTGTCGCGATTGCGGTCAAGTCTGCCGTCATCATCACATCGACTTTACCAATCATCCTTTTGTATCCATTTTTGCAAAAATACTTTGTCAAGGGTTTGCTCGTAGGTGCCGTTAAAGGATAGAAGTCTGAATTATAGGTAAGATTCCCTGGCCAAGTCAGCAGCTCCCCAGGCTGCGCTGTGCCGAGGTTTAATAATATCGAGCGTTGGATATTTGCTATTTAATATACGCTGGATTTCTTCCCTTATAGCCGGAATATTCTCCAAGACACCGCCTGCCAGCGCCAATGGAGCTTTGACAAGCTGTAGTTTGTCAAGGACTGCTCTGACAAGCTGCAGCAGCTCAAGGCCGGCTCTTTGGACAATCAGGGATGATTGAACATCCCCTTCATTAACCGCTGCTTGCAGAAGGGGTGCCAAACCTGATATCTGCGCTTTGCTCGTCTGAGTCTTATAAACGAAGCGGAGCAATTCTCCCATGTTCTCTGCCTGAAAGTGTTTAAGGATAACTTCTGTGAGAATAGTAGATTCATTGCGGCCGTCTTCTGCGCGAAAAACCGCCTTTAGCATATCGCGACCAATCGCATAGCCGCTGCCTTCATCATCCAATAAATAACCCCATCCTCCTGAGCGAGCTATTGTTCCATCTTTGCTTCGCCCAAAACAGATAGACCCTGTTCCCGCTATGAGAATTACTCCAAACTTGCCAACTGCACCTCGCAAAGCTGCCTCATGATCGCCTTGAAGCATAAACTCGCCTTGATATCCGGCAAGATATAAAGCGTTTTTGATGATCCCCATCGCCTGGGGATTACTGACACCGGCTGTCGCGATGGTGATCCCTGCGCAACCTGACAATCCAATTTCAAATTGTGATAGAAAGAGTATGATCTCTTTAATGGTTTGATTGATAACAGATACTTCCGCACCATTGATGTTTAGTGTGCCAAAGCGTGCTTTGTGCAAGCAATTTCCCTCTTTGTCCAGACAATAGAGAGCGGTTTTACTGCCGCCGCCATCCAAACCCGCCACATAGCGCATATTAATTGTCATCTTTACAATAATTCTCAAGAACCCGGTTGATAAAGCCCTTTTCTTTCTCAAGCGCCTGCGCAGCCTCTTTATTAGTCATGCTGCACTTGATAGCAACAATCGCCATTTTACAATTGCCTCCGCAGGCCAAAAGTGTATCGGCTGCATAAGAAGCCTCAGCTCCTGTTGCCTGCATGACAATGTTGACAGCGCGCTTTTGAAGTTTTTGATTGCTGGCTTTCACATCAACCATGAGATTACCATATACTTTACCAAGTTTAATCATCACTGCAGTTGAAATCATATTCAGAACCATTTTTTGCGCCGTCCCGCATTTCATACGCGTTGATCCTGTAATCACTTCAGGACCGCTGTCGGGCGCTATGGTGATTTGCGCCAATTTGGACATTTCAGACCGGGAAGAACAGGTCAGCGCAATAACAGGAGCGCCAAGAGAAGCAGCATAAGCCATGCCACCCATCACATAGGGGGTGCGCCCACTGGCAGCAATGCCTACAAGTGCATCACCAGCGTTAAAATCGATTTCTTTCAAGTCCAAGGCTCCCGCTTCTCTGTCATCCTCCGCGCCTTCTTTGGCTTTGACAAAGGCAGAAGAGCCACCAGCCATCATGCCAACAACTAAACCCGCATCAACACCAAAAGTAGGCGGACACTCCTCTGCATCCAAAACACCCAGCCTGCCTGAAGTACCGCTTCCCAAATAGATGAGACGGCCGCCAAAAGACAACTTTTCAGTAATAATATCAACTGCGCGGGCAACATCTTCCAGCACCCTGCTTACAGCAAGAGCAACTTGCCGATCCTGCAAATTAATAATTTCCAGAATACCCGCTGTGCTTTCCTGATCAATCTTTGCGCTGGCAGGATTTGATTTTTCCGTATCAATTTTATTTAAATTAATCATATTGTTCCTCATCATCCTGAATTAATCGAAGATTATTATGTCTCATTAATTTACACGATGAAACCAAGAGGGTCAAGCAGTGCTTTTTCTCGTTGACAGCCTGATTTTGCTCCCATATAATATAATCATTCCCATATTCTCTCCTCAAATTTCGAAAGTTCACGAGAAAAATTTCTATTAAGTACATGAAATATAGAAAGGCTGGTATCTGAATTTGTCCGATATGTTGGTTAAACTTTATACCTTGCCCGACAATAGCAAACTTATTGATAGATTACGCAAGGACGGCATAGAGATTCGTCGCGCCATGTCGCCTGACAAATTTCGGATAGTCCCCTGGGTGCAGGAACATTCAAGTTTATCCGCGGCAGGAGAATGTGATACTTGTTTTTCCAATCGCCCCATCAGCTGCTTTATCGCAACAAAGGGGAATCAGATTATAGGCTATGCCTGCTACAATGCCACCTGCATCAATTTTTTTGGGCCCACCAAAGTGCTTGATGAAGAACAAGGCAAGGGCATCGGCAAAGCGCTGCTGATTCGCTCAATGGAAGCCTTGCGTGATGAAGGATTTGCTTATGCCATTATCGGAGGGGTCGGCCCGGCGGCTTTTTATGAGAAATCTGTCAGCGCAGTTTTGATCCCAGACAGTACACCCGGCATATATAAAGACTTTCTAGGCGGAATGAAGTTATAACTATCATTCTAAGAATCACTTATCGCTTAAGAGCATAATAAAACCCCTAACAATTAATATTTGCTGATAAAAGACAGGAACTTGAGGTAATTAAGTTGCTGTCTTTTATCACTTATTTGAGCCTTATTCAATGGAAGAGTTTCTCTCGCCACGGGTATTTGAGTGCACATGTTGGCTGATTAAATTTCATCCGTTGAAAAGGCATAGAACCCATCTTCTTTATCCGAATCTTGAGCTGAAATATTTCCGAGTGCAGCAGCATAAAAAATAAACTCCTCCCCGTCAAGGAAAAACATATCATCACAAGCATTTGTAGCCAGCGCTATGATTGCGCAGGTGCAAGCTGAAGTGTGGAGCAGACAATATATAAGCTTTGCGTGATGTGTCTCGCATCAATCAGCGCAACCCGATGCGCGTAGACGCTGTATCACCATTCTGCCAGATAAGGTACCACACTATAAAAAATACGGCGCTAGATTTGCTGTACCAGGACTGGTCAGCTAGAACCTTACTGAGAGTCTGGGAAAGCTTCGACGGTTAAGACAGCATCTCTATTATGTGAGTCATAGGCAAATAGTGGTAAAGTCCTGCCATAAGGCCTTCTACGTTTTGCACAGCCATATCACACAGATTCGAACCAATTATCCTGATCTCCCAATAAAAATCTCTAGTGATTTCAAGGAATTATTCCATTTTAAGTCATTCGATTTTATCTCAAATATTGTTCATCTGTTTTAAAAATATAAGATAAGGATACGATGTTAAGTGTAAGAGATAATTCGTATAGAACTTGGATAAGATTAATATAAGGGAGATAACTTGATGAAATCAAAATATAGCAAAATAATTATTGCAGTTCTTGTCATAGCCGTCATTGTATTAGGAATCAGAGTTGTTTTTGATTCAAAGTTTGATGATTTTAATCGGTTTGTGCAAACGCGCCAAAATTATCAAGGAGGGACCGAGAAGTTTGATCAGGATTTTCAAGGTCTGATTGATTGGGAGAAAAACTATAAATTGGAACACCCAAATGCCACCAATGAGGAAATTAATAAAGCTTTTAAAGACGCTTGGGGTAAATAGCAAAACATCTTCTTATTTTTCCCACTTTCCCCGGCTTTGGAAAATTTCAGTCTGACATTTTCCATTTAACAGTTGATGGGGTATAATGAAATAAGCAGTAACAATTCATGATTTATAAAAGGAGGGGTAGTTTGTACAATTTGTTAGTAGGCGGCGCCGCAGGCCTTGGTGTTGAAACAACAACTGAGGTTTTGGAACGTTTTTTCAAGCAGGCGGGCTGCGGTGTATTTACAATGCGAGATTTGATGTCCCGTATTCGAGGCGGGCACAATTTCGCGAGAATCCGTTTTGGGGAACAGGCACCTAAATCTCATAGTGTGCATTTGGATGGCATAATCGCTATGGATGAGGAAACAATTGCTTACCATCTGGAAAACCTACAGCCTGATGGTTTTCTCCTGTGCGATTCCAGCACAAAAACCGAAGATCCCCGTACAATCAGTCTGGATATGAAGAGCATCGCCAAAGAGCTGGGCAACGTACGCGCTGCCGGCAGTGTGGCGATAGGCGCAGCACTCAAGTTATTTGGTCTTCCCTTTGAAGAGGGAGTCGCGCATGCAGTATTTAGGGGCTCGCTAAGAGAAGACCTGGTCCAAGTCAATGTCAATGCAGCCAAGGCAGGATATGAAGCAGCATCCAAAAAATTCGATCATATCACCGGGGATTGCTCCGATCATATGTTCGTTTCGGGCAACAAGGCCTTAGCCCTGGGCGCGATGGTGGCGGGGCTGCAGTTCTATGCTGCCTATCCCATGTCCCCCTCGACCTCTATTCTGGAATATCTGGCACAAAAAGCCGGTGAATTGGGCATTGTGGTTGAACAGGCAGAGGATGAAATTGCGGCCATTAATTTTGCCATTGGCGCATCCTTTGCCGGCGGACGGGCGATGACCGGCACATCCGGCGGCGGATTTAGCCTGATGGTAGAAGCGCTGGGTTTGTCGGGCATCGCTGAGATTCCGCTGGTTGCTGTGGATGTACAGCGCCCCGGACCGGCAACGGGACTGCCTACCCGCACCGAACAAAGCGACCTGAAATTCGTCATTTCAGCTTCCCAAGGTGAGTTTCCGCGCATGGTCATCGCCCTGCGGCATCATGAGGACGCCTACCTGCAGACCATCCGTGCCTTTGACATGGC
>JAAZEI010000163.1 GCA_012512355.1 Clostridiales bacterium
AAGAAAAGGACAAACAAATCGTAATATCTGGACAACAAAGTATTCGTGATGGCAAAACTTGCCCAATGGGCCAAACGACCCTGTATGCTTGTTGCCCTTTGCCTTACATGCTATAATTAAAACCTGCTATCATAGCAGAGAAGAGGGCATATGTATATAGCCGACAGGTGGCAGGATTTTGAGGTTTTAGATACCGGGGAGGGCTTCAAATTGGAGCGCTGGGGCAGCGTAATTTTGGCGCGTCCTGACCCCCAGGTCATTTGGCCAAAAGGAGAGCCCAGCCTCTGGGGTCAGACTGATGCCATCTACTCAAGAAGCAAGGAAGGCGGCGGCGCCTGGGAATACAGCCGCACCCTGCCCGATCGCTGGGAAGTGGGCTACCGGGGCCTGCGTTTTTTTGTGCGTCCCACCGGCTTTAAGCACACGGGCCTCTTCCCCGAGCAGGCAGCGAACTGGGATTTTATGAGAGACAAGCTTTCAAAGAAACCCGGTGCCAAAGTCCTCAACCTTTTTGCCTATACCGGCGGTGCGACACTTGCCTGCATGCAGGCAGGCGCTCATGTGACCCATGTGGATGCCGCCCGGGGCATGTGCCAGTGGGCCCGGGAAAACCGTGACCTCTGCGGCCTCAAGGAAGAGGGTTCTCGCTTTATTGTCGAGGATGCACTCAACTTCATCCGCCGTGAAATCAGACGGGGCAGCCGCTACGATGGCATCGTGATGGACCCCCCCAGCTACGGCAGGGGGCCCACGGGCGAAGTGTGGAAGCTGGAAAACGAGCTGTATACGCTGGTGGATACCGCGGCCGGGCTGCTGAGTGATTCACCTTTGTTCTTTTTGATCAACAGCTACACCACAGGTTTTCAGCCGACTGTTATCCGCAATATTCTGTTAAAGACCCTTTGTGGGCGGCATGGCGGGGTTGCCAGGGCAAAGGAATTGGTGCTGCCGGTGACCTCCGGCGGGCTGCTGCCCTGCGGCTGTACTGGCCGATGGGAGCAGGAGTGATGCATATGAAAGAGAGAGCTATGTTTGAAACGCCCAAAATTCTATTTGAAGACAATCATCTGCTGGTAGCCCTCAAGGAGCCCAATCTCCTGGTGCAGGGGGACAGCACGGGTGACCAGGACATGCTGAGCCTGCTGAAGAATTATGTGAAAGAAAAATACAACAAACCCGGTGAGGCTTATTTGGGGCTGGTTCACCGCATGGACAGGCCCGTTGGGGGCCTTTTGTGCTTTGCCAAAACCAGCAAGGCCGCGGAGCGCCTGTCCCGGCAGATACAGGACGGCAGGCTCAAACGCGAGTATGTGGCCGTGGTGGAAGGCATCGCCAAAGAAACTGAGACCCTGCGCGATATTCTTGAAAAAGACTCTCAAACCAATATGGTGCGCGTGGTGCCAAGCTATCTGCACCGGGGCAAGCATGCCGTGCTTCATTACCGCTGCAATGCTTTCAAGGAAGGGCACAGTCTGGTCACCATTCAGCTGGAAACAGGCCGTGCTCACCAGATTCGCGTCCAGATGGCCCATGCCGGCCTGCCCCTCTGGGGCGATATGCGCTATGGCGCCGGGGTGCGCGGTCGGCGCATTGCCCTGTGGGGCATGAGGCTGAGCCTTTTGCATCCCATCTCAGGCAAGCAGATGGTCTTCCTGTGCGCGCCAAACAGCAGCGGCATCTGGCTAAATTGGCGCAAGGAGCTGGATGGCCTGCAAGCCATCTGGCCTGAAATTTCGGCTTTGCAATAAAGCTTTATTGAAAGGTTACAATGTCAAAGACATTTAATTTTGAACTGATAAAAACCTGCGCCCGCACCGGTGCCCGCGCAGGTGTTTTGCATACACCCCATGGTGATATTCCCACCCCCATCTATATGCCCGTGGGGACGCAGGCGGTGGTCAAGGCCATGACGGCCCAGGAGATGAAAGGCCTTGAGGCCATGATCATCCTCAGCAATACCTATCACCTGCACCTGCGGCCGGGAGAGAAGATCATCGAAAAAGCGGGCGGCTTGCACCAGTTTATGGGCTGGGACAGGCCGATACTCACCGATTCGGGCGGGTATCAGGTATTTTCGCTGGCAGATCTGCGAAAAATCAAGGAAGATGGGGTGCACTTCCGCAGCCACCTCGATGGCAGCGCGCTGTTCATGGGGCCCGAACAGTCCATGGCCATCCAGCAGGCGCTGGGGGCAGATATCGCCATGGCGTTTGACGTGTGTTCGCCCTACCCCTGCGACTACAAAACCGCGAAAGAAAACATGGAGCGCACCCACCGCTGGGCCCAGCGCTGCAAGGAATTCCACACGCGCCCTGACCAGGCCCTGTTTGGCATCGTTCAGGGTGCTTTTGAAAAAGACCTGCGCATCCAGAGCGTGCAGGCATTAAAAGAGATGGATTTTATAGGCTACGGCATCGGCGGTCTCTCCGTGGGCGAGCCCAAAGATATCATGTACGAGATGCTGGATGCCATGCAGCCCTATTATGAGATCAGCAAGCCCCGCTATCTGATGGGGGTTGGCACGCCCGACTGCCTCATTGAGGGCGTGATGCGCGGCATTGATATGTTTGACTGTGTACTGGCCACCCGCATTGCCAGAAACGGCACCCTGCTGACCCGTCATGGCCGCATGGTCATCAAGAACAAGCAGTATGAAGAGGATTTTTCGCCCATCGATGCGCAGTGTGACTGTTTTGCCTGCACGCATCATACCAGGGCTTATATTCGCCATTTATTCAAGGCCGGCGAAATCACCGCGGCCAGGCTTTGCTCCATCCACAACCTGCGCTATCTCATCAAACTGATGCAGGAAGTGCGCGAGGCGATCCTCACGGACAGGCTGCCCGAATACCGGGAGGAGTTTTATAAAACCTTTGATATGTCCACAGCCTTTAACAGGGGGGAAGCGCAATGAGCGATGTGCATTTGAAGCTGCAGAACTTGAGCTTCACCTACGATGAGGGGGATGGCCCGGCGGTTGATGATATCTCCCTTGATATCAAAAAAGGCGAGTTCGTGGCCTTGCTGGGGCACAACGGCTCGGGCAAGTCAACGGTGGCCAAGCTGCTAAACGGCCTCTACACCCCCACCTCGGGCAAAGTGTTTGTCAGCGGGATGGATACTTCGGATGAAGAATTGACCTGGGAGATTCGCAAGCGCTGCGGCATGGTTTTCCAGAATCCCGATAACCAGATTGTCGCCACGATGGTGCGCGAGGATGTGGCCTTTGGTCTGGAGAATATCGGGATACCCACGCTGGAGATGCCCGCCATCATTGATGAAGCCCTCAAGGCGGTCAACATGTCAGAGTTTGCGCAGCGCGCCCCCCACCTGCTCAGCGGCGGACAAAAACAGCGCGTGGCCATCGCAGGCGTGCTGGCGATGCAGCCTGAAGCGATTGTGCTGGACGAGGCGACCGCGATGCTCGACCCTTCGGGCCGCAAGGAAGTGCTGGAAACCGCCCTGCGGCTCAACCGTGAGCGGGGTGTGACGGTGCTTTGGATTACCCACTTCATGGAAGAGGCTGCCAAAGCCGGCCGGGTCGTGGTGATGCACAAAGGCAAGCTGGTGATGGACGGCACCCCCAAAGAAGTGTTCTCCCAGGTGGAGACCATCCGGGGGTATCGCCTGGATGTGCCCCCGATGGCGCAGCTGTCCCAGATGCTCAAACAGCGCGGCGTCGCTATCCGCCAGGATATTCTGACCACGCGGGAGATGCTTGCGGAGGTGCTGACCATTGCCCATCAAGCTTGAAGGCCTCAGCCACACCTACCAGGAGGGCAGCCCCTTTCAGGCCACTGCCCTGCATGATATCAACCTGACGATTGAAGACAATGAGCTGCTGGCACTCATTGGCCATACGGGCAGCGGCAAATCAACCCTGGCCCAGCATTTAAATGGCCTGCTCAAACCCACAGCCGGCCGGGTGCTGCTGGACGGGCAGGACATCAATGACAAATCAGGCAATGTGAAAAAACTGCGTTTTGCGGTGGGCCTTGTGTTTCAGTACCCGGAGCACCAGCTGTTTGAAGAGACGGTTAAAAAAGACATTGCCTTTGGGCCGCGCAATATGGGGCTGACAGAAGAAGAGATCGATGCCAGGGTGCGCGAAGCCATGGATAAAATCGGCCTGCCTTACGACGAGATCGCAGAAAAATCACCCTTTGAATTATCAGGCGGCCAAATGCGCCGCGTGGCCCTGGCGGGTGTATTGGCGATGCGGCCCCGCATTTTGGTGCTGGATGAACCCACCGCCGGGCTTGACCCCCGGGCGAGGGATTATCTGCTCAAGGATGTCAAGCGTCTGCACAGTGAGGGCAGCACGGTGGTGATGAT
>JAAZEI010000164.1 GCA_012512355.1 Clostridiales bacterium
ATTTTCGCATGGGTCACATGATGACCCCCAGCCTGACCACCACAACGCTTGATTATTTTAAAATGGGTTTGCTGGCAACGGATATCTGGCAGATGATGAATAAGTACAGCGAGGCAGACCGGGTGAAAGTGTCCCTGCCCTGCGAATTGATTATCCGTCAAAGTACAGACGGTTTTCATCCTGCTCTTAACTTGAGCGACAAACCTGATGCACAGGCCGGCAAAGCAGAGCTCACGCAAGACACTACGGTCGATTTTCTCAGGAAACTCGAGAATTGCCTGCTGACCTGTGATCCTTTGGATATAAAAATCCTGTCGGCCATGTACTCAAACGAAAGCATTTCTGCCATGGCGGAGAGACTGTTTGTATCCATCGGAACAATCAATTACAGGCTCAAGCAGCTTTATGCGTCCACAGGAATAGGACAAAAGAATGAACTCACACAGCAGCTCCACAAGTATATCAGCAGCAGTGCAGCGCTGGAACAGATGGCAAACGCCTGCGTGGAAAACAATATTAGATTAGTGTATCATAACGGATAATTCTTCGCAATACAAAAATCACAACAGTTAATTTTCAATAATTGCCTTGCCCCTGATGGTTTGAGTAGTTATAATGATATCAATGGATGGATGTTCATCCTGACACAACAATATAAGGAGGCACTTTACATGAAGAAACTATTGGTATTCCTTCTCATTGCGACCATGCTGGCTGCGCCCGCACTGGCTGCAGGTTACCCCGAAAAAGGCATCACCCTGATTGTTCCGTGGAACGCCGGCGGCTCATCAGACCTCATCGGCCGCTTGCTCGCGGCTGATATGGAGCAGACCCTGGGGGTCAAAATATCCGTTGTCAACACGCCCGGCGCTGCCGGTACCATCGGCATGAATGACGCCATCATGGCTCCCCATGACGGTTATACACTCATTGCCAATGCAACACCCTACGGACACGGTGTCATGGGCCTGGCCGACTGGAGTCCTTACGATTGGGATTATCTGGCTGCCTACTATGTACCCGGCATCATCGCCGTAAACAAAGACAGCGAATTCAAGACCTTTGAGCAGCTCTACGATGCACTCAAAAACAATCCCGGCAAAGTCAAGGGCGGCACCGCAGGCGCAGGCTCCACAGGCTATGTCAACATGGAAGTTCTAAAGTCTGTTGACCCGGTGATGGGCAACTACAAATCTATCAGCTACACAGGCGGCGCAGCTGCCGTGACAGCCACCCTGGCCGGTGAAGTGGACTTCACCCCCCAGCTGTCCAATGAAATGATTGACTTGCTGCGCTCGGGCGACCTGGTGGCCCTGGCCTCCCTGACAGCCGAAGATATTCAGCTCGACGGCGTATCCTATGTTATTCCTTCCATCAAAAACTTCATGCCCGAAACAGAAGGCGTCCTTCCCTTGGGCGATGCGTTTGGTTTGATGTTCCCCGCTGACGCCCCCCAGGAAGCCAAAGATGCCCTGGAAGCCGCCTATCTGAAGGCGACCACAACAGATGCAGCCAAAGACTTTGCAAACGCCAAGGGCGTCATCCTGCAGGCGCTGACTCTGGAAGAGTCAAACGCGCTGCGCGATGCCACAGCTTCCCGCGTAACCTGGATTCTCTTTGATGGCGGCGGCGCAGAAGTATCTCCCGAAAAATTCAACATTCCGCGTCCCTAATCCAAACAGCAGTATAAAATAATTACCTTCCTGAGGACGGGGGAAAGCGTGACCTAAGTCCGCCTCCCCCGTCCCGTTTTTTGAAAGGTGGAATCCGATTGTCTGTAAAAAAAACATCTGCCAATGAACCCGCAACCCAGCCTGCAGAAGATAGTTTGGGCCCCGATACAGAGCTTGAGCGCGATGTTTATGGCATCGAAGTTGTCGACGATGCTAAAACCTCCCATCAGGATTTTTTAACCTCACTCATCTTGATTGGCATTTCGATCTATGTCATCATTACAAGCCTTGGTTATTGGCAAAAACAAAAGGTTGTCTTCTATGAGTCTGCCGGCTTTGTCCCCATTCTTATCACCAGTGGCCTGCTGCTGATGTCCATCCGCCTGATGAGACAATCTCTAAAGCAGGATTCGGTGAAAAACTATATTGTCCGCATCAAAAAAGGCACTGTGGAAACCATCAAAAGCAACAAGGTACACCGTGCCCTGGTGGGTCTGGCGCTTTTCTGGGTGTATGTATTTTTGATGCTGGGCAAGATGCCCTTTTGGCTGGCGTCCTTTCTGACGCTGGCAGCTGTGCTCGTTTTTGTGCGCTTTGATAAAAAGTGGCAAACAAGTTTAAAAATGATTGTCATCGCGGCACTGTGTGTAGCTGGAATAGTCGGTTTGTTCCAATTCGCATTTTCAGTACCGATGCCGTAGGGGGTAAAGAAATAAATGGTATTGGAATATTTATCACAGGCATTCTCAATTGTATTTACGCCATATGGCTTTATCGCGCTGACCTTCGCGGTCTTTCTGGGGCTCATATTCGGTATGCTGCCCGGACTGACTGCGACCATGGCGGTCGCGCTGCTCACGGGGCTGACCTACTCTTTTGACGGTCCCTTGGCTGTTATGGTGCTCTTGGGTGTTTATATTGGCGCCATCTCGGGAGGCTGTCAGTCGGCCATATTGCTGAACATTCCCGGCACGCCGGCCTCTGCCGCCACAGCGGTGGACGGTTTTCCCCTGGCACGCCAGGGCAAGGGCGGGCTGGCTATTTTTGTGGCCAATATGTCCTCGTTTTCGGGCACCATCATCAGCGTCCTGATGCTGATTATGTTCACCCCGCTGTTAACCAGTGCCGCGCTGAAATTCAATTCGCATGAGATGTTCCTGCTGTCCGTTTTTGGCGTTGTCATCTGCGGCAACCTGACCAGCGGCGGCCGGCCCGTCAAAGGGTGGATAGCCGGCTTTGTCGGTTTGCTAATTTCCCAGGTTGGTAGGGACACGGTTGGCTCTTTCGCGCGCTTTACCTTTGGCAATATGAACCTTACCGGGGGCATCTCGCTGCTGCCGGTTATGATTGGTCTGTTTGGATTTCCTGAAATCGTCGCTTCTTTCTCTGCCGCCAAACGGCAGCTGGTCCAATCTCAAAAGTTCAGCGCCAAAGAAGGCTTCTCGATTTATCGCCGCAACTGGTTTAATGTCATTCGCTCAAGCGTACTGGGTGCCGTCATGGGCGCTATCCCCGGCGTGGGCGAGGATACAGGCGGCTGGCTAAGCTACTGGGCACAAAAAAAATCCGCAAAAAACCCCGAAATGTACGGCAAGGGCTGCATTGACGGCGTTGTCTCCGCAGAAGCGGGCAACAATGCGGCAGTCGGCGGCGCCATCATTCCGGTGCTGTCCCTGGCCATTCCCGGAAGTGCGCCGGCGGCTGTTTTATTGGCTGCTTTCTGGATGCACGGCTATCGCCCGGGTCCCCTGCTGATGACGGATACACCGGAATTTTTATATTATGTCATCGTCTTTATGGTGGTGTCTTCTATCCTCATGTGGTTTTTGGCATCCAATATGTCAAAACTGTCTGTGCGCATCCTGCAAATCGATCAGCGCATTTTGATGCCAACTATTTTTATCAGCAGCGTCATCGGCGCTTTTGTTGTCAACAATCGCATCTTCGATGTGAAGCTGATGTTTGTGTTTGGGCTCATCGGTGTAGCGATGAACTATATGAAGTATCCTTCGGCTCCTTTTTTACTGGGTGTTATTTTGGGCAACATGGCCGATGAGAACCTCCGCCGCGCATTGATTTTGTATGACGGCAGTATTATGCCTTTCTTTACCCGACCCATCAGCATCTTTTTCATCATCTTTATTCTGGCCTTGATGCTGCCGCAATTCGCTTTCTTTCGCAAACTGACCGCACCGTTGAAACAAGTGTTTTCAAGAAAGAAGAATACATGAGAGTTTTTGATCATATCGGCATGACCACGACGCAAAAAATGCCAAACGAGCGCTATGTGCAGCGCACCAAAGTTTGGGTGACCGATCCGCAGCTGCATCCCTTCAAAATTGAGTGGCTGCGCTATGAGGAGGATAGTACCGTTCCTGACATTCTCAGAAACAGCTGCCATGTCGCCTGGCATGTTGACGACATCGCGGCAGAATCAAAGGGCCTGAAAGTGATTCTTGCGCCATTTTCTTCTGTGGCTGGCCACGTGGTTGGCTTTTTCCAGACAGAAGATGGCGCCATCGTCGAACTGATGGAATATTAATCGAAGAATGAGGAGGAAAAACATTGTATAAAACAGCCGTTATAACGGATGAAATTACGCAGGACATTGTTGTAGCCGCCAAACTGGCAAAACAGTATGGCTTGGATGCGCTTGAAATCCGCTCGGTCTTTGACCGCAACCCTTTCCAGATGAGCATGCAGGACGCCAGAGAGATTAAGAGCGTCGCGGATGATTACGGCCTCAAGATTTGCTGTGTCGCCTCTCCTTTGTATAAAATTGATTTCGCGGACAAACAAAAGCAAACAGAGCATATTGAAGCCTTGAAGAAGACAGCTGAGTTCATGCACTTATGGAAGACAAACCTAATTCGCGGCTTTACTTTTCTGACAAGCGGCGAGCTGGTGCCCACTTTTGAGGAGGTGGCTGCTGCCTATGAAGAGCCCCTGAAAATTGCTGAGGACGCTGATTTTACCTTTGTTATTGAGTCAGAGCCTTCGGTGACGACCACGAGCTTTTTAAAGCTGGCAGAATTTCTGCGGGTGGTCAATCACAAGCGGGTCAAAGCATTGTATGACCCCGGCAACGAAGCCTCGGATATCAGCAATCCGCCGGCCTACCCTGATGGGTTTGAGCTTCTGCGCCCGGAAATCCGCCATGTTCACATCAAGGATATTTTGGGTACAAAGTCAGGCTTTGAACCGGCCATGATTGGCGAGGGCGGTGTGGACTATGACGGACTTATCCCTTTCCTTAAAAAAGAATATACAGGATACTGCTCCATCGAGACGCATTACCGCATCACCAGCCACCTGACGGACGAAGAGCTTGTACATCCCCAGGGTTCCGGCTTTTCACTGGGCGGGGAAGAAGCCACAATCGCATACCTGGACAGACTTGACAAACGCTGGCGCTGGCGGGAATCCTTATGAGCAAACAACAGGAAAATCAGGTCCCCCAGATGGTCAGATATGCCATCATCGGCTGCGGTCTGATTGCGCACAAACATGCCCTGGCGCTGCAGCAAACCCCTGAGGCCAAACTGGTGGCCTGCTGTTCGTCTGACAGGGCAGATGCTCAGCGTTTTGCGGATCAATACGGCCTTGAGGCCTTTGATACTTATGAAGACCTGCTGACATCCCCCGCGGTGGATGCGGTCAGCCTGTGTACACCCAGCGGCCTTCACACGCCCCAGGCGCTGCAAGCCCTGGCGGCCGGCAAGCATGTCTTCATGGAAAAGCCCATGAGCCTCACCCTCAAAGAGGCTGACGAATTAATCGACGCGCAGGAAAAATCCCCCTGCAAGGTGGGCATCATCTCCCAATTTCGCTTCGCGCCTGCTGTGCAGGAGATCAGGCGAGCCATCGATCTTGGCGCCTTTGGGCACATTGTATCGGGCAGTCTGCAGATGAAATACTACAGATCCGCTGAGTACTATGCCTCCGGTGCCTGGCGGGGCACCTGGGATATGGACGGGGGCGGAGCCCTAATGAATCAGGGCATCCATGGCATTGATATCTTTCGATACCTGATGGGGCCTGCCAAAAACCTCACGGGATATGCGCGCACCCTGACCCACGATATTCAGGTGGAGGATTCGGCTGTCGCGATTCTTGACTTTGAAAGCGGCGCTCTGGGCACCATTGAAGGCTCAACCACCTGTTTCCCGGGTTATCCCAGGCGCTTTGAAATCTGCGGGGACAAGGGAAGCGTAATTCTGGAAGAAGATGCCATCATCAGCTGGGATCTGCCCATTCCCTGCCAATTGCCTGTAGGCCAGGCGGCCGCGAACGTAGCCTCCAGTGATCCCATGGCCATCAGCTTTGAAGGCCACCTGCGGCAGTACATTAACTTTACCCGGGCCATCCTCTTTGATGAACCGCTGCTGGCAGATGTTTGGGCCGGGCGTCAGCCCCTTGAAATCATCCTGGCCATCTATGCCTCTTCAAAGGCCGGGAAGTCTGTCGACATGAAGGAGTTTATGCGATGAGAACATTCAGTCAGGATCTGCTGCAGGTATCGGTGCTGGACAATAGAAAAGAAATGGGCACCGCCGCGGCGCAGGCTGGTCTGATGCACCTTAAAATGCTGCTGGAAAAACAGCAGTGGGTGAATATCATTTTTGCGGCAGCGCCCTCTCAGGATGAACTGTATGCAGGGCTGCTCAAAGACCCTCAGATTTCCTGGAACCGCGTCAACGCCTTCCACATGGACAATTACATTGGCCTTGATGACGATGCGCTCCAGCAATTCACAACCTTTCTTCGTGAACGTTTCTTTTCCAAACTTCCCTTTGCCTCCGTCTTCTATATGGGCAATAAGGCAGAGGACGCGGCAGAATATGAAGAGCTGTTAAATATTCACACCCCCGATATGTGTTTTATGGGTGTGGGCGAAAACGGACACATCGCCTTCAACGACCCGGACAATGCCCTGTTTGATGATCCGCAGCCCATCAAACTTGTAGAGCTGGATTTGCCCTGCCGCATGCAGCAGGTGAACGAAGGCAACTTCAAAACCCTTGACGAGGTGCCCACCCATGCCCTGACGCTGACCATTCCCACTTTAATGGGCTGTAAGCACCTCATTTGTACCGTGCCCGGGCGCAACAAGGCGCAGGCTGTAAAAAATATGCTGGAGGGCGATATCAGCGAAGCCTGCCCCGCGACCATCCTGCGCCGGCATCCTTCCGCGCAGCTCTTCCTGGATGACCAGGCGGCAGCGCTTTTGGAAGATCAATAAAACATCTTGGTTTTTTTATGTGCAGGAAAATCAGGTGTTCATCGATTGATTTTTGTCCGAGATAGCCGGCATTTTCAGCTTTATAAAGAAAGAGTGATCTTATTTTATGGGGAAATATCTGTTTTATAACGCGATGGTCATCACGCCAACTGGGATAACACCCGGTAGCGTTCTTGTCCATGGCCGTAAAATTGCTGAGGTTCACTTTGAGGAACAGCTGGCCGGAATGGCACTTCCTGTGAGGGATGCTGTGCCCATTGATTGTAAAGGTTTGTATCTTTCCCCGGGTTTTATCGACATCCATACGCACGGGGCCGGCGGTCATGACTTTATGGACGGCACCAAAGAAGCCATCAGGGCAGCGTGTCAAGCTCATTTAAAACATGGCACAACATCCATCGTACCCACCACCCTTACGTCCACAAAACAATCGATGATGGATATTTTGGAGCTCTTTAACACCATTGATTTTGAAGAGGCCAATATGCCTTCAATTCTTGGTCTTCACCTGGAGGGGCCTTACTTTTCCTACGAACAGCGCGGTGCGCAGGATCCCCGCTATCTGCGCGATCCTGATCCGCAGGAGTATCTGGCAGCACTACAATTGTGTGATCGCATCCTGCGCTGGTCATTTGCCGTTGAATTGCCGGGCTCCCTGGAATTTTTAGCTGCTCTCAATGAGCGAGGGATTGTGGCCTCCGTTGCGCATTCTAATGCTACCTGTCAAGAGGTCATGCGTGCCCATGAAAACGGCGTATGCTGCCTGACACATTTTTACTCCGGCATGTCCAGCGTGATCCGAAAGAACGCTTTTCGCGTCGCGGGTGTTGTGGAGGCCGGCTATCTACTGCCTGATATGGTGGTAGAAGTCATAGCGGACGGCTGTCATTTGCCCCGTGAACTGCTGCAGCTGATCTATAAAATCAAAGGGTCATCTCATATTTGTTTGGTGACCGATTCCATGCGCGGCGCCGGGCTGCCCGAGGGCGACGTCATCATGCTGGGTGATAAAGAGCATGGCATACCTGCCATCATCGAGGATGGCGTAGCAAAGCTGATGGACCGGAGTGCTTTTGCAGGCAGTGTAGCCACCGCAGACAGACTGGTCCGGACTTTCAGAGAACTGACGAAGGCGCCCTTGCATGAGGTCATCAAAATGATCAGCCTAAACCCTGCTGTACTGGTTGGTGTCGCCGACAAGAAGGGGAGCATCGCTGTCAATAAAGATGCGGATCTGCTGGTGTTTGATGAAGATATTCGCATACAGCACACGATGGTTCGAGGCGAGATGCTGTTATAAATCCGATGGAGATGGAGCCTATATGAACCCGGCGCAGCCAGGGCTGTGCCGGGTTTTGAATACAGAGGGAATTCACCCAAGTTCTTTCATGCACTGTCAACCATGC
>JAAZEI010000165.1 GCA_012512355.1 Clostridiales bacterium
GGTCAACACCCGCTATACGTGCCATCTGTAGGGTACACCTCCACATTTCTTAGGTAAAATTGAATGATTACCGCCCCTATGCAGGAGCGATGTATGTATGATGTAGCGTATGGTCCCCTTTACAGACGAGAGGCAGCCGCCCATACAACTTATCATTAAGGTAAAATCAGCCCTGCTTTTGCTTGTGTTTTGGGTTCTCGCAAATGACCATCACATTGCCTTTACGCTTGATGATTTTGCATTTTTCACACATGGGCTTAACTGAAGGACGAACTTTCATGTAACAAACCTCCTAAAATCTAGCTGCCTTGGGCAGCAGGCATTATGACTTACTGCGCCAGGTTATTCTGCCACGGGTTAAATCATAGGGCGATAACTCGAGGGTCACTTTGTCGCCCGGATAGATACGGATGAAATGCATTCTCATCTTTCCGGAGATATGCGCCATGATCTGGTGCCCATTGGGCAATTCAACCAGGAACATTGCGTTAGGCAACGCGTCGACAACTTTTCCTTCGATTTCGATGACATCACTTTTGGCCAAACAATAAGCCCTCCTTATCGGCTGCATCAGGGGTAATGGGTAACAATTGTGTCAGAGCTTTGCGTAAATCACTATCAGTCAATTTGCTCTGTTTGTACTTATCTGCCAGCAGTGGAAACTCCCACCGGGTAGATTTAAGGTGTTTGCGACGCTTTTTCTTAGGTTTTTCCAGCTTGTGGGTATGCCCATCGGCTATTAACACGAAATCTGCGTCCATCTGATATAATATCATAAAACAACGGCCTTTGTCACGCCCTTTTTGTGATATAACAACAATTCCTTCGCTTAGCGGTGCCTTCAATCGCTTGCCTCCGGTTGAAATAAGTTCATCATTCAAAGCGGTAGCCGGGCAGGGTGAGCAATTCCGGACCTTGCGGTGTGATGGCAACAGTGTGTTCATAATGAGAACAGGCCGAGCCATCTGCTGTTTTGATGGTCCATCCATCTTCCATCTCGACAATCCGATAATCTCCTAAGGTGATCATCGGCTCAATGGCAATGGTCATACCGGCTTTGAGTCTGCTTCCACGGCCTGCCTGTCCATAGTTAGGCACAGATGGGTCTTCATGCATGTTGCGGCCAATACCATGACCCGTTAAGGATCTGACAACGCCAAACCCATGGCTTTCTGCTAGCTGCTGGACCGCGTGACCGATATCGCCCAAACGATTGCCTTCGAACGAAGCCTTGGCGCCTGCAAAAAAACACTCTTCTGTTACACGAATGAGCTCCAGCTTTTCAGGGCTCACCTGACCTATGGCAATGGTAAATGCGCTGTCTGCCTGCCACCCGTCCAGTATCAGCCCGCAATCTACTGACAGGATACTGCCCTGCGTGATGATCACATCATCAGATGGAATGCCATGTACAACTTCATCGTCTATTGAAGTGCATATAGATTTGGGATAGCCTTGATATCCAAGAAATGAAGGGACTGCGCCGTGGCGGCGAATTCTCTCCTCAGCATAAGCATCTACTGCGGCGGTTGATTCCCCGGCTACAATCACTTCACGAATGCTTTGAAGGATATCATACAACAGATGTCCGGCGGAACGCATTTTGGCCAACTGATCTGCATTTTTAAGCGTGATCATTGAATATCCAGAGCTTGAAGGACACCGTTGTAATTATCATCGACAGAACCTTCGCCATCAGCATTTCGCAATAAACCTTTTTGATCATAATAAGCAATCAGCGGCTGAGTCTGGCGGCGATAAACATCCAGGCGATTGAGTACAGTCTCGGGCAAGTCATCTTTACGCTGGACGAGCTTGTTACCGCAGACGGGGCACAGCTCCTTGTTTTCAAGATAACGCAGATGGAAAGTACCATTGCACTGGGGGCAAACCCTGCGGCCGCTCAGACGATCGATAATAACTTCATCTGAAACAATGAGATTTAAAACCGCATCAATATCAGCGAATGCATCAAGTGCTTCTGCTTGTGCCACAGTGCGGGGAAAGCCATCAAAGATATAGCCATTTTTACAATCCGCATCCTGCAAGCGCATCTTGACCATACCGATAATGACATCATCGGGTACGAGTTCGCCTGCATCCATGTACTTTTTAGCTTCTATACCAAGGTCTGTTTGTTCGCGTACATGGCTTCTGAGCATATCGCCCGTAGAAATCTGAGGGATACCCAGCTGTTGGGATAATCTGACAGCATGAGTTCCTTTCCCCGCACCGGGGGGCCCTAAAAAAATTAAGTTCATGTTATACCTCAGACTTCTCCCTCTGTATACGACAGACAGAGGGAGAAATCAATGTAAGTCATAAGCAGCGTCGTGCTTATAGGAAACCCTTGTAGTTGCGCATGACCAAATTGGCTTCAATCTGTCGAACAGTTTCAAGCGCTACTGATACTGCAATCAGCATAGAGGAGGCAGCAAAAGGTATCTGCACACTCTGCCAAATATAAAGCAGTGAAGGGATGGTTGCGAGCATGGCCAGGAACAATGCTGCAAACAAGGTCAGCCGATGTGTTGTCCTCGCAAGGTAATCGACCGTGTTCTTGCCTGAGCGGATACCGGGGATATTCCCGCCCTGCTGCTGAATGTTCTTGGCTATATCCTGCGGATTGAAGCTGATGGATGAGTAGAAGTAACTAAATGCCACAATCAGCAAGGCGGTTACAATCAGGTATAGCGGCGCGTGGGGATTCATAAAAGATTGCCACCAGCTATAAATGCCTGTATTGGTGCCAAACATTGAAATGATGGTACCCGGAAATGCCATGAAACTGTAGGCGAAGATTAAGGGAAGCACACCCACAGATACAACTTTCAGCGGAATATGGGTACTTTGGCCGCCGTACATCTTTCGTCCGACAACACGCTTTGCGTATTGAACAGGAATCCTTCGCTCACCCATGTCAACAAATGTGACGATGGTGATGATAACAAGAGCTGTTATGATCAGGATGAGAAAGTTGACCACGGTCGTGCCGTAATTAGTAAGCCCGATCACATCGGTGAAGGCAGTCAGGATACCGTTGAAGATATTTGAGATGATACCAGCAAAAATCAGCAGTGAAATACCGTTGCCGATACCTTTTTCAGTAATACGCTCTCCAATCCACATAGCAAGAGCAGTACCGGCAGACATGATAATGCCAATCTGGAGCAATCCAGGGAAATTATTATAGTTGGCCATTAATACCCTGGCACCGGTTCCTGTTGTAGCACTATTGAGACCGGCGATGATACCGATTGCCTGCAATGCAGCAAGCCCAATGGTGGCATAACGGGTGATGCGTGTAATCTTTGCCTTGCCTTCTTCTCCGCCATCTTTTGCCAAACGTTCAAGGGATGGAATAGCAATCTGCAAAAGCTGCATAATGATGCTGGCATTAATGTAAGGCGTAATGCCCATGGCCATGATGGTCATCTGACTAAAGGCATTGCCTGTCATCATGTTGACCATTCCAAGCATGTCAAACTGTGAAGATACATCTTTGACCACATCGGCGTTAATACCGGGAACCGGAACAACGCTGACCAGCCTGTAGATGACCAGCATAAATAGGGTATAAAGCAGCTTTTTGCGCAGCTCCTGGACTTTCCATGCGTTACGCAGCGTCTCCCACATGTCAGACCACCTCGGCTTTCCCGCCGAGCGCCTCTATTTTCTCTTTAGCTGAAGCAGTAAAGCGGGTCACCTGAATTGTCAGCTTTTTAGTCAGGTCTCCGCCGCCTAAGACTTTTACACCATCTTTAATCTGTTTGACCAGACCCTCATCCTTAAGGAGCTTGATGGTTACCGTGGTGCCATCTTCAAAGCGCTCCAGTGCAGACAGGTTGATGACCGCATACTCTTTGGCGAAAATATTTGTAAAGCCGCTTTTTGGGATACGACGATACAGAGGCATCTGGCCGCCTTCAAATCCCGGGGCTTTACCGCCGCCGGAACGGGCCTTGGCGCCTTTGTGACC
>JAAZEI010000166.1 GCA_012512355.1 Clostridiales bacterium
ATCTGTTCGTTGTGGATAACCGATTTGTGGATAAGTACAGTATTTATCCGGTACAGCCTGAATGCTACCACAGAAAAGCCGTGATTTCAATTGTTTTGCTATCCCAAAGAGATGTATAGAATCACACCTGTTGATAAGTCATTATATCTACAGGTAGTTGTTATAAGCTTTGTTCTGCACAATCTATACCCGAATGAGTGAATATTACTCATTTTCGTTGAATAATATTCACCTATTAGGGTTAGTTTATAATGTTTTTTTATTTTGTTGGACTCGAAAACGTATTTTTTATCCCTAAAAATAAGAAGAGCCGTTCTTTACCAGGGAGATGTCATAGGAAATCTGGCATCCTGCAATACCGAAGCCAGCCTGAATAACCGATCTCAGTCTCTGAGAAGTATACTTTTGACGGCTTGATGAAGCAACCTTTTGCCGCTTCGCTATTTTTGAATCCATCCTTTCCTCAATCAGTCCGCTCGTCAGTTCCTTGACCTGGGAAAGAATGCCTTCCAAATCCGAAGTCTCATGTTCATATTTGCTCTTTTGAAACGGAGGCTTTCCCACCGTTTGGCTGAATATTTTGTAATGAGAAACTACATGAAAGGATAGCCGCCATAGCAGCTATCCTTAAAAATGTTTTATGATTTTAGGTTTTATCTGTTTCGGGAGCTGGATTTAGTTCTCTGGGCTTGAGAAGCTTTAGAAGGATAAATATTTCTGCTGCCGCATAAACCAGCAGGCAGACAATCACTGTCCAGATAATCAAGGGATAAGCTCCGCCAAAACCTGCAGGAGCCGGGGAATTGTGTTTAATGAGAATCCCCGCATAAGCCCATATAAATACCAAACCATAGGCAATATCTTTTTTAATGAGCATGGTGGCCGTTCCAATGAGTGCTGCCACAACCAGAATGATGATGGCCCAACCCTCCTGGGCGAGGCCAAAGCCATCCCATCCCAAGGCTACCAGCAAAGATGTTACATTGGCGACAGTAGCCACTGTGATCCATCCAAAATAAAGACTGAAAGGAAGCCGAAACACTATTTTTTCAATCCGGTTGAGCAAGTACTTATCAAGCGACATATGAATCAGGATCAAGGTCAGCAAAATGACGGCCATCAGCGCCAGCGACAACTCAAATTGGCGATAATGCCAGGCGAAAATCCAGGCGATATTGGCCATCGCATTGACGATAAAAGTCACTCTGACTTTATCAAGGGAAGCAGATGTTGGCGTTTGCTTGCTGAAACCAAATTGGAAAACGACAAATACAGCGAGCATGACATAAATGACGCCCCAGATTGAAAAGGTGAGGCCAGCCGGCGCAAAAAGATTGGGAAGTGAATCCGATACTTCGCCGGGTGTCATGCCATTGAGGGGAAGCATCTGTGCCAAGTAATTGACAAATACCATGGCAACGAAGGAGACTGCTGCGATTATTTTAAGGGAAGAGAGGTTGTTCTTTTGTGTTTGCATGGTGTACATCCTTTCGATGTTTTTCTGAATCATTCAAAGTTATGGTATATCATACCACTGCAACTGTTCTCTCTAACAGAAATTCAGTAACAATTGGATAATTCGCATATTAGTTAACAGTTGAGCCAGCTATTATGAGAGCGCTCGCTAAAAGAGCAGGAGAAAAACCCTTGAAACACCAGGGTTTCATGTTTTCAAAAGATAGAATGAACGTCCAAAATGAATTGAGCTTGTGGAAGACTGTTTGCCTCAAACGCTATATGTAGTGGCTTTACGGGAACATATGTTTGCGTTATAATCGGAACACAAGGAGGTGAACCCGATGGCGCGTGTCATACTGCATGCTGACGCAAATGGATTTTATGCCTCTGTGGAATTGGTATACCGCCCTGAGCTGCGCGGCTTGCCGCTAAGCGTGGGAGGCGATCAGGAGGCCAGGCATGGCATTGTGCTGGCCAGCAGCCGGGAGGCCAAACGCCGGGGCATCAAGACCGGTATGGTGCTGTGGCAGGCTCGGCAGCTCTGCCCTGAGTTGGTCATATTGCCGCCAAATTTTTCACGCTACATCGACTTTTCCGAGAAACTCCGAAAGATATATCAGGAATATAGCCCCCGGGTTGAATCCTACGGCTTGGATGAGTGCTGGGTTGATATTTCAAACCCCGATGTGAGCCTGGAAGATGGCAAAAGGCTGGCCGATGAGCTGCGCCGCCGTGCGCGGGCGGAGTTGGGCATCACCCTGTCCATTGGGGTAAGCTGGAACAAGATTTTTGCAAAACTGGGCTCGGATTATGAAAAGCCCGATGCCACTACCCTCATCAGCCCCGAAAATTATAAGGACATTGTCTGGCCCCTGCCAGCGGGCGATCTTTTGTTTGTCGGCCCCCGCACAAAGCCCAAGCTTGCCAAGTACCGCATTTATACAATTGGGGATATCGCCAATGCGCCTGACGAGCTTTTATCCCAGCGCTTTGGGAAAGTCGGGCGGATGCATCAATGCCACGCCAGGGGGATGGATGAAAGTCCGGTGATGGCGGTGGGCACGGAGACTGCCATCAAATCAGTCGGCAACAGTACAACGACGCCTCAGGATATGTCTACCATCGATGATGTGCGGTGCGTTTATACGCTGCTGTCAGAGTCGGTAGCTACGCGCTTGCGCGAGGCCGGGCTCAAGGGGCGCTGCATTTCCATCAGTGTCCGGGATGCCCAGCTCAACTGCGAGGCCTGCCAGTTAAGCATTGACCACCATACCGCCTTGGCTGGTGAAATCAGGGATGTGGCGATGCAATTGTTTACTTCCCGCGGCTATGCCCACATGCTGCCCCTGCGCTCTGTTGGCGTCAGCTGCAGCAGCCTGACCTCTTTTTATGCCCCATTACAGATGGATCTCATGGGGAAGGCTGCCAGTTGGGAAAAGCAGCTTAAACTGGCAAAGTCAGTCGATCAAATCCGAAGACGCTATGGAACGCAGATCATCCAGAGAGGGAATGTGCTGGCCAATCCAGCTTTTAGCGGCATCAATCCCCATGATGACCACGTCGTTCATCCCGTACCATTTTATGCCGGATAAGGAGGAAAGAGCATGTCATTTACAAACACCGGCAATCCATCCCTCCCGCCGTCGCTGGCGCAGCGTGCCTATTTGGGTGTTTATACTTACACAAACCCTCAGGGTCAGATTATCCCCACACGCATTCGCTGGGAGGACGGGCAGGAATGGGAAATTGACAGGGTGCTTGATATACGTCCGGGTACAGCGCGCAAAGCGGGCGGCGCCGGGCTGCGTTACCTCTTGCGCATTGCCGGGCAGGAGAGAGAAATTTTCCTTGTCGATGGCAGATGGTTTGCTGAAGTATCACTTGATACCTAAGGCTTCTGATGCAGTGCAAAGCACATGAAATTACACTGTTTGAGCGGGACATTTCCCATAACAAAAGAAGCAGAATGAATCGTTTATTTTAATGGTTGCGCTTTTAACAAAATACTCATATAATGTGCATGGTTGATATGCGGTCTGTGGTTGAAAGCCGATGCCAGTCGCAGGCGAAACGGTCCACGTAATCCGAAGAAACTTCGGTGAGCATGGTGCGGTCTAGAGATAAGCCCGGCCGGATTTATCCGAGAGAGTGGCGTGAGAGCAAATTGTGGGTAGCCAAGCTCCAGCCGGCGAGTGTGGGGTCAAAAACCAGGTCAGCGCAACATCAGCCCATTTAAAATCAGGGGGATTACCATATCATGTACCAAGACAAGAATCTGGTATGCCGCGACTGCGGCCAGGAATTTGCGTTCACCGCAGGAGAACAGGAATTCTACGCCGAGAAGGGCTTCCAGAACGAGCCCACGCGCTGCAGGGACTGCCGCCAATCACACAAGACCAACCGCAACAACAGCAATGCACCCCGCGAAATGCACAGCGCCGTCTGCGCACAGTGCGGAGCCCAGACACAGGTGCCCTTCCTTCCCAAGAGCGACCGTCCCATTTACTGCAGCGATTGTTTTTCGTCCATGCGCAGCAGGTAATCCGCCGATAAATAAGCCGGTGCATCAAGCACCCCTTAACAAAAAGCCGGACAATTTGTCCGGCTTTTTGTTATCTTCTTTTTTGAAAGCAGTATTACCCAGACGAGTCAGAACCGGGCTTTAATTTTAGCGTTTTAACCTCAAAAGTATGGAAAGTCAGTGAAACACTATTATCCTCAACGGGCAATTCTTCCAATTCGTTTTCCAGCATATCACACACAAATGCCCTGCTAAACGCTTTATCCAGCGTCAGGGTACATTGTGTATCTGCCCGTTTTGACTCATACAGCCTGATAATAATATCTCCGGTGCCGTCCTCGACGGGCTTGACTGTATCGATGAATACATTGTGGGCATCAACAGTAAAAGCGCTGAATGGCTCGCGCACACCCGGAATGACCCTGAGCGGCACGTTAAGCGAATAGGCTTCGCGTACCACCGGCGATTCGAAAAAGGTGCCTTCCCATGCCGTGAACGCATAACTGAACTCATGATGACCATTGTCAGCGCGCATCTCTGGGCTGGCAGCTGCCCGCAGCAGCGTCAGCCGCAGTTCGTTATCCAATTGACTGATACCGTATTTACAGTCATTGAGAACTGCTGCGCCATGATTCTGGTCACACAACGCGCTGTAGCGCTGGTTGCATACTTCAAAACGATCTTTATCATACAAACGAGAACGATGGGTGGGCCGCTTGACATAGCCAAATTGAATCTCATTGATCGCTTCATCGGTGTGCACCGCGATGGGGAAGGCGACTTTGAGCAGTCTATGGAGCTCATGCCATTCTACCTGCGTTATAAAATCTAACCGCCGGCTGGCTGCGTCCAGAACGATGTCCTGGGTGAAGGTCGAGCTGGAAATCTTGCGCTGCATCTTCACGACAGCTCGCAGCCCATCCTGTTGCGCAATCTGAAGACTGACTTGATCCTCTGTTTTAATTTCCTGCAGTTCATAGTTTGAATCAATATCCCAGGCATCAAACACCCGGGGCACATCTTTGTAAAGGAGCAAGCGATTCATGGGCCCTGCAGCAAACTCACGGCCTGACTCTTTATCCTTGAAGGAAACAATCTCCGCGCGATCATTAAGTAATATGCAAACATACATATTTTCCATAACGATGCCTTGAAGCGTGTGTACCGCTGTTGCTTTTGTCGTGACATTGGCAGCTCTCTGTTGAGGACGCAAAGACAGGGCACCCATAGACGGCACTGTCACCAGAGCCAATGCGCCTTGTTCATTGACGGTAACAGCCACTTGCTCTCCTCCGGGAATGACAGCACCCTGAGCGAAGATCGGCGGTAGCTGGACCAGCCCTGTGCGCTCAAAGGAAGACGCATTAAGCACAGTGACGCCTTCCCCCCTCGCCATCAAATCAAAAGCTTCGACAGACACATCCTGTGCTTTCGCGATCACGCGGTCAAGGTCTTTGCGCGCTTCTTCGTTGACCCTGGCGATAGACGATCCGGGAAGGATGTCATGGAATTGGTTAAGCAACAAACGTTTCCAGGCTTGCTCCATCTCGGAATAGGGATAACTTCCTGTGGGAAGCAGGAACAGCGCGCCCCAAAGCTCTGCTTCACGCAAAGCCAGCTCCGCTTTGCGATTTCCCCGCTTAATAGCAGCCTGTGAAGTATAGACCCCTCTGTGAGCCGCAAAATACAATTCGCCTGTATATTTGGGTTTGTTGGGATGCATTTCCTCCATATCTTCAAAAAACTCAACAGGTCCTTCCATTCGCACACGCGGAAGGCCTTCCAGGTCCGCCTCACGCTGCAGATATTCAAGATGATCACGTCAGGGACCGCCGCCACCGTCGCCATAGCCAAAGGGAAACAGAAATGCATCAAGGTCCTGTTTTTGAACGCGCTTTTTCCATGTCTGGCTAATTTCGCAGGGATCAGGACGGTAAGTATAGCTGGTTGGTAAAAAGGTGTCGATTTGTGAACCATCCGAGCCCTGCCAGGTAAAATAATGATTTGGAAACCGATCTCCCTCATTATATGACCAGAAGATTTTTTGGGTGACCAGGTACTTCACACCGCATCCATTTAAAATCTGCGGGAGTGCCGCGGAGTAGCCAAAGGTATCAGGCAGCCACAGCAAGACGCTGTCAATGCCAAACTCTTCCCGGAAATAACGCTTTCCAAAAAGCAATTGTCTGATGAGGGATTCGCCGCTGGTCATGTTGGTATCGGGCTCAACCCACATGGCCCCTTCGGCGATCCAGCGCCCCTCTTTGATTGCTTCCTTAATTCGCAAAAAGAGCTCCGGATAGTGCTCACGGCACATTTCATATGAAGCAGGCTGACTTTGCAGGAACTTATACTCAGGATATTGTTTGAGCATGCGCAGCTGTCCGGCAAATGTGCGGGCGGTTTTGCGATGTGTCTCTGCCATGGGCCACAGCCAGGCAAGGGCCAGATGCGCGTTGCCCACCGCGTAGAATACAGGGGCAGTTGAACCATTGTGTGCGCTCATGACACCGTGAAGCGCTTCGCGTGCCAAGCGGTAGGATACGATGCGCTGATTTAAAGGCTGCTCAAAATCTGCCAGAAGAGTATATTCTGTCAGCGCTTTTGCGACTTTATCCGCTCTGAGGCTGTCAGGATCAAGCTCTTGCAGCAGCTGTTCCAAAGTGTCAACGTCCATATAGAGCTGGTAAGCCTCTTCATTCCATATCCCAAAGGTGCAGCCTTCCATGACTCTGCGTTTGCCTTCTTTGAGCGGATCAAGGTATGAGCCGGGCAGGACGGGGCCGGTAGCGCAGTTTGCCTGCGGGCTCTCAGGGAAGTAATGTCCGGCATACGCTTCAATGAGCAAGTCAAAACGCTCACCTTCACGGCCGCTTGCAGTTAGCAGATTATCAGAAATTCTCTGGTGGGGTGCTGTCACCCAGTCAACGCGGTAGGTTCCAAATGCTGCGCCATCAACAAAAACGGTCGCCTCGCCGCCTGTATTGAGATCCATTACAATACGCTTGTTCTCGGCTTCTTTTGTCAGCTCTACTTCAGCCCGCAGCCAGCAATATTCATAAGTATGTCCCCAGTGAGTTCCATCAGGCACTGGTTTGAAATCACCCTTCATGGCGTCCTGCGAACTCAGATGCTCCATGGTCATGAAGCCTTCCAGAGGAATTTTGCCCAGCGGGATATACAAATCCTGCATCAGCGTATCCTTCCAGAGTTTCAGTCTTCCCTTCCATTCTGATTGTAAATACGACATAAACAACCTCCTGATATGTCAAATTCTATTGGGTGATAAGATGAATTGCTGCTCCTCAGCAAGTATCGAATTGCTTGAAGTTCTTTGATTAGAACAAAGAGCTTAAACTTGTCAGCAGCAGAGCAAAGACAATCGCCGGCAAAAAATCGGCGATCTTGATTTTGGTTATTTGCAAAAGATTTAGGCCCAATACGAAGATGAGGATGGAGCCCACGCTGCTCATCTCGGATATGGCAGCGGCACTCAAAAGCGGTCTGAGAACCTGGGACAGGAGCACGATAAAACCCTGATACAGCAAGACCAGACCGGCTGATAACAAAACACCCACCCCCAAGCTGAGGCTGAGCATAGCTGAAGAAATAAAATCCAGTACCGATTTGGCAAAGAGGATGGTGTTGTCTCCGGAGAGCCCTGCATTCAAGGAGCCGATGATGGCCATGGAGCCGACACAAAACAACAGACTGGCTGTCACAAAGCCTTCACCAATTGAAGGTCCATCGGCTAGCGGATGATTCAATTTTGATTCGGCAAACTGGCCGAGGCGCTTGATGCGCCCGTCTATATCCAACACAGTCCCCAAAGCTGCCCCCAGAACAAGGGAGAGGATAACAACTAGGGCTTGTTTGCCTGCCATCATTCCTGTGATCCCCAAGTAGATTACACTAAGGCCTATAGCAGCCATGACTGCTTTTGAAATGCGCTCAGACAGTCCCTTTCTAAAGAATAAACCAAGGCTGCTGCCAGCTATGATAGCCAAAGTATTCACCATTACGCCAAGCATCGACAGGCACCCCCTAAAAAAATCCCTGCAGTCTGTAACTGCAGGGATTGTATCATAAATTGATGAGCCTTGCTTAGAACTCGCTCATGATCTCCATGAGCTTGCTGCTGCGGCTAAGGAAAGATTTCAACTCTTCTTTTTCAAGGGGTCTTGATGAAAGCTTGGCCAAATCAAACAGCTGCTGCTGCATCAGGTGCTTAATATCGCCATCTTCCATCGCAGCGATTCGCTGTACGGTGGCATTGCGGCGATTAAGGACCAGGGTATAGCGTTCTGGCATGGGAAAGCTCTGCCCATAGACAGCACTCATTTCTTTAAAACGGCGCATCTGCTCATCTTCGGTGAGCATGGCAGCAAGCTCGGTATCTGCAAAAGATTCCAGTTTGACTTCAAGTTCCTTGTCATCAAGAGCTTCGCGGTAGCTTGTCTGGATACTGGATGCATCCAGTTCTTTGCCCTCTTCACTGTCTTCAATCAAGCCTGTCGTGTCGGAATCTACCCGCACAAAACTGAGTTCAACGCCCTGTGCATTCTCGAGGAAACCCAGAAAGTTGATGTCAATGAGGCTATCCATTACGACAACATCAATGTCTCTGGCTGTATACAAGGCAATGCTGGCGGATTGCCTTCCTTCGTCATTGGTATAAAAGGCTTTTTTCTGCGTCTTTTCATCATTGCGTGCTTTGTATTCACTGATGGTCAGATACGTGCCTGCAGTGGTTTTGAGCAGTAAGCTGTCCTTAACCAAATCAAAAAACTTATTATCGCGCAGGCAGCCATATTTGATGAAGGGGTTGATGTCATCCCAGTAGCTTTCATAAGTGTCACGCTGGGTGCTAAAGAGGCTATTGAGACGGTCGGCCACCTTCTTGGTGATGTGCGCGGACAGTCTGCGGACATAACCATCATTTTGCAGGAAGGAGCGGGAAACATTCAGCGGCAGATCCGGGCAGTCGATAACGCCTTTAAGGAGCATCAGGAATTCCGGAATGACTTCCTTAATGTTGTCCGCTACGAATACCTGGCGGTTAAACAGCTTGATTTCACCTTCCTGGCCTGCCAGGTCACGTTTGATGTGTGGGAAGTAAAGTATACCTTTAAGATTAAAGGGATAATCTACATTCAAGTGAACCCAAAACAGCGGGTCTTCAAATGTATTAAACATTTTGCGATAGGTCTGTTTGTATTCATCTTCTGTGACATCTTTGGGCGCTTTGAGCCAGATGGGGCTGGTGTCGTTGATGGGCTTTGGCTCGGTCTTTGGTTCATCCTTGTCTTTCTTATCTTTCTTATCAGACTTCTCAGCCTCTTCCTGTGCCTTCTTATCTTCTTCGATATCCACAAAATAGATCGGGACAGACATATACCCGCAATAACGGTTAAGGACTTCCAGCGTTCGCCAGCCGTCTAAAAACTCTTTTTCTTCCTCGGAAATCGTTAGGGTAATGGTGGTGCCGCGTGTGCTGCGGCTGCCTTCTTCCATTGTATAGGACATGCCGTCTTCGCTCTCCCACAGTACGGCCTGCGCGCCTTCGTGAAAAGACAGCGTATCAATGGTGACCTTGCTGGCAGCCATAAATGCGGAGTAAAATCCTAAACCAAAGTGACCGATGATACCGGATTGATCACCTGAAGTATAGTTTTTGAGGAATTCTTCTGCACTGGAAAATGCCAGCTGATTGATGTAACGGTCCATTTCATCAGCTGTCATGCCAATGCCGTTATCACTGAAGGTCAGTGTACCGGCATCTTTATCAACCGTGAGGGTGACCCGTAAATCTTCATCCGCGCCTTTTCCCATCATACGATACTTATTGATGGCATCCACGCCGTTTGATACAAGCTCCCTGATAAAAATATCCTTGTCGGAATACAGCCAGCGCTTGATGATTGGCATAATGTTTTGTGCATCGATGTTGATGCTGCCCTGTTTGATAACCTGATTGTCGCTCATAATACCTCCATAAAAGGGTAACCCCATTTTGTTTTCATGACTAAGTATATCACTGCTTACCTATCAAAGCAAGTGTATTTTAGCACTCAGGCGATGAGAGTGCTAAAATACAGGGAGAATGTAATGATTCATCCAGCGTTGACAGCATGAAACTGCTTTGATATTGTTTACCAAGGGATAAACGACCTTGGTACAAATGTTGGGCAGCGGTTTAAA
>JAAZEI010000167.1 GCA_012512355.1 Clostridiales bacterium
TCTCCTTGATCTCAAACCGTCCCGGGAACAAAGCCTCCAGCCTGATGCGGTCTTCCGCAAGCAGCGTATTAAAACATAATGGCACGCCGCGCTGCGCCGCATCGCGCTGCATGGCTTCAATCGCGGGCAAAAGAGGCCCTCTGCCCATGGGGAAAATATAAGTGGGGTTCTGGGGGTCTGACAATACCAGGGCATATCCTTCAAAGCGCGCCACATGTATTTTGAGCACCTTGCGCCAGACAAAAAGGCTGGTAAAGCTATATTCCAGCGATCCTCTGTGCCCCGCGTGGAAGCACTCCTCCATCCATGGGCGGTCATTGATGTCGATTAGATTAAACTCAAGCGTAGATATAAAAGTCACCGTTCCTTTCAATTTGAAGAATAAAATTGTCCTAAAAATTTATCAAGTACATAAAATAAAAAAACGTACGTGTTTGATCCCCAAGCGGAGAGCTGCCCTTATTTGATCAAAACGCAGGTGCCGTCACCTTTTAGCAGATGATTTGCCGGGACAAAGCCCCGCACACTGCATAAGGGGTAGATGCGTCCTCCCCTGCCTATGATTGTACCCGGATTGAGCACGGTGTTGCAGCCAACTTCCGCCAGGTCGCCTGCCATGGCGCCCATTTTCTTGCGCAGGGTGGGGTAGAGTTTGCCTTCTGCTTTCACCACCACCAGGCTATGGTCGCCTTTTACATTGGATGTTATGACCCCCGCGCCAAAGTGCGCCTGATAGCCCAAAACCGAGTCGCCCACATAATTGTAGTGAGGCACCTGCACCTCATCAAAGAGCAGGGCATTCTTCAGCTCCGTCGCGTTACCCACCACAGCCCTCTTGCCGATGATGACGCGGCCGCGGATGAAAGCGCCATGACGCACATCCGCTGCGCTGTCGATAATCAGCGGACCTGATAGAAAAGCACCCGGCGCTATCTTGGCATCTTTTGCAACCCAGATATCCTCGCCCCTTTGCTCAAACAGGGCGGGGTCCAGCGTGGCCCCCAGGCTGGTGATAAAGTCACCCAAGTCAGCCAGCACTTCCCAGGGATAAGTTTTCCCCCCAAACAAGTCGGCGGCGATGGTTTTATGGAGCGAAAACAGCTCTTTAATTTCTATCATCAGAATTCCTCCTGTAAATCAGCCAAATCTGCAAACACGCTGCAGAGCCTTCAAAATAAGCCGGGTCAGATATGCCGGCTCAGCCGCAGCGCCTCAACAATGCTGTCAACCGCTTCCTCACACTCCCTTGCATCCTCCGCTTCTGCCATCACGCGCAGCAAAGGCTCGGTGCCCGATTTGCGCAGCAGCACGCGGCCTCTGTCACCCAGGCTGGCTTCGGCTGCTTTGGTCGCCTGCACCACCAGCGGGTCATTGAAGGCGGCATCTTTGTCGTCCACCCAGACATTTTTGAGGATTTGGGGGTACATCCTGCAAGGTTCGCAAAGCTTTGACAGGGTCTTCTCGTCTTCAATGATGGCCTGCATGATCTTGATGGCGGTAAGAACACCATCGCCGGTGGAAGCGTACTTGGCAAAAATGATGTGGCCGGATTGCTCCCCACCCAGAAGATGGTTATTTTTTCGCATGCATTCGGTGACGTATTTATCGCCTACATCTGTGCGCACGCTTTTGAGCCCAATCTCCTCCAGCGCTTTGCTAAGCCCCAGGTTTGACATAATGGTGGTGACAACGGTCTTGTCGGGCAGGTTGCCCTTATTGTGCATATGGCGGCCATAAACATACACAATCTGGTCACCATTGACAACATTGCCCAATTCATCCACGGCCAGGCAGCGGTCTGCATCACCGTCAAAGGCAAAGCCGACATCCAGCTTGTTCTCCAGTACGTGCCTTTGCAGATGTTCCATATGCGTAGAGCCGGCATCTCGGTTGATGTTGGTGCCGTTGGGTTCGCAGTTGATGGCAAACGTTGTCGCCCCCAGCGCGTCAAAGACAGATTTGGCGATCATCCAGGCGCTGCCGTTGGCACCGTCCAGACCTACACGCATGCCCTTGTAGGAGTTGCGCGCCAGAGATATCAGGTAGCCGATGTAGCGGTTGCGCCCCGCGAAATGGTCAATGGTTTTGCCGATATCGTCACGCTGGGCATAAGGCAGGGGGCCAGAAACGCCATCGAGATAGTCCTCGCAGGCGCGCAGGACCTCGTCCTCCATCTTCTCACCCCTGGCGTTGATGAGCTTGATGCCGTTGTCATAGTAGGGATTGTGGGAGGCGGAAATCATGATGCCGCAGTCAAACCCCTCGGTCCTCGTCACAAAGCTGACACTGGGTGTGGTGGTGACGTGCAGCAAATAGGCGTCCGCCCCCGCGGCCGTCAGCCCTGCGGCCAAAGCATCCTCAAACATATAGCTGGACAGGCGGGTGTCTTTGCCGATGACAATCTTTGCCTTTTTATCATTTCCATAATAATTCCCCAGGAACAAACCAATCTTGATGGCGTGATCGATTGTCAAGTCTACATTGGCCTCACCGCGAAACCCGTCAGTCCCAAAATATCTGGACATGCAAATGCTCTCCTTAAAGTGAATCTATACAATTTGTTGAGAACCCTTCAACGGTCCATATTATAGAGATTTTATCATTAATGCGCAAGTAAAACGATGGTGGATGATCAGCCCCAAACAGGAGGCAGACTTCAGACAAGGGCTGGACCCTCATAATTGTAAGAACAGGGAGGCCATGATATACTGTAATTTGACGGGTAGAATCCTAAAAACCCGGTTAAAGAAGATTTTTTTCTCAGTTATTTTGTCCGGCGGAGGGTATTATGGCAAACATTGCGGTCCTCACAAGCGGCGGTGACAGCCCCGGCATGAACGCCGCTGTCATGAGCGTAGCCCGTGCAGCCAACCTGATGGGGATGAACCTGATTGGCATCAAGCGCGGCTTCAATGGCCTGATAGGTAAATCCGGAAACCTTGAAGAAGACATCATCCACTTGAGCCTTGACCAGGTGCTTGATATTGCCGACCTACCCGGTACTTTCCTGCGCACCGCTCGCTGCCTTGAGTTTAAAGACCCTGCCGTGCAGGAAAAGGCAGCCGCTTTTTTGCGCAGCCTTGATGTGAAAGGCTTGGTGGTCATTGGCGGCGATGGCTCCTTTTTGGGCGCGCAAGCCCTGGCCAAGAAGGGCATCCCCACCATCGGCATCCCCGGCACCATCGACAACGATTTGGGCTATACCGAGCTTTCACTGGGCTTTGATACCGCGGTCAATGTCTGCATGGAAGCGGTGCGTGCCATCCGCGCCACCGGCCGCTCGCACGACCGCGCCGCCGTGGTTGAAGTGATGGGCCGCAACTGCGGGGACATTGCGCTTAACACAGCGCTTTCCACAGGCAGTGAGATCCTCATTGTGCCCGAAATGAAAAACTGGTCGGTGGATGACATCGCAAACCGCCTGGCCGCCCTGGTAGAGCGGGGCAACAAACGCGCCACCATCATCATCGCCGAAGGCGCGTACAAGCAAATGGCCCCCTTTGATGTGTATAACTTTATGAAGGATTATACCGGCGGCTCACGCCCTGTTTTTCCGGGCTCCCCCATGGATGCCTATTTCCTCAGCCGCATCGTCGAGCACAAGGTCATGAAAACTGAAGTGCGCGCCAACATCATCGGCTATACCCAGCGCGGCAACCAGCCCAGCGCGCGAGACGCCGCCTTTGCCTTTGAAGCCGGCGTCGTCGCCGTCAACCTGCTCAAGCACGGCGATACCAACCGGGTCGTGGGCGTGCACAACGGCAAAGTATTTCACATGGACATTGAAAGCGCCCTGGCCATCAAGCCCAGCTTCAACAGGAGAATGTTTAACATGGTCAACGCGCTGTAAACTGAAAACGCCATTTCTTTGCTGCAGACCGTTGGTGTCTGCGGCTTTTTTAATCGGCCGGGAAGACTTTTTGGGTATACTCTATCATAAATAAAAATGAGCTGCCCTGAAAGGAACTGACATGAAAGACATCATCATCACCTCCTTCACAGACCCGGTCTGCGTCTGGTGCTATGCGACAGAGCCGGTGATGCGCGCGATAGAAATGCGCTACCCCCAGGTGGAAATTCGCTATATCATGGGCGGAATGGTCAGAGATTTCAATGACTTTGAGGATCCCGATAATGACATCATGCCAGCCAGAGGCGGGGTCAACGAACAGGTCATGGCGCACTGGCTGCAGAGCTATCCCCGTCACCACATGCCCATCAGGGCGGAAGGCTTTCATCTGTTTGATGAGCAGCACTCCTCCACTTACTCCCAGAGCATCGCCTGCAAGGCAGCGCAATTGGCGGCCCCCAGGCGGGCGGAAGCCTACCTGCGTGCCCTGCGTGTCGCTGCCATCGCCCAGGCCAGGCAGATCAGCCGCCCGAAAGTACAGCTGGAGATAGCCCGGGAGTGCGCCATCCCCATAGATACCTTCCAGGCGGCAATGCAAGACGGCAGCGCCAAACGCGCTTTCCAGGTTGACCTGGGCTTGACCCAGGCCTCGGGGGTGGATGTCTTCCCCACCTTTATGGTCAAGTCATCCCGTGCGCAGGAGATGAAAATGCGAGGTTTTAATACCTTCGAAGATTTTGAGCAGGTGTTCAAAAAGCTTTCAGGCGGTGACATGACGCCCTTGATATCCCCGCCCGATGAAGAACTGCTGGAAAGCCTGCTGAGCAAATACGGCAATCTGGCGATGGAGGAAATCTACCAGGCCTTTGACTTTGAGAGCCGGTCGGAGGCCGAAGACTGGGTGAGCGAGTTGGCAAGAAAAGGCATGCTGACACTGGAGCCTGTGGGGAAGAGCTTTTTCACTCGGTTGGCGAATAAAGGATAAACACCGGAAGTTCTTTTGAGCAGTCGATTTTTATAGATTCGCTTTGGCTGTCGCAAGCGCTTTGTTCTTACCGTGATCCATCCCCTGACTTGTTAATGGGCCAGAAACTTCAGCGGATTGACATGGCTGCCTCGCTGCAGGCAAAAGGCGGTCACTTCCCCCAGACTTGGCGGAATAAAATTTTTGTTAGCGCGCGTCGGCCGGGCCGCCAACGCTCTCTCTTCTTCTAAGTCTTTATCTAGGTCTATATCTGTTTCATCATGTGACGTCACGGTGACGTTTCCTGTTGAAATGGATGACGCTGATCCTCTTTTCTGTCTGTATTTGATGTTTCTCAGCCGATTTAGCTCCTGATCTTCTCCAAGCCCTCGAGGTTTGAGTATGTCCGCCAGTTAGTGATGAAGACGATGCCCGCGCTTTGCTCAATCATCCCCCACTGCTGGCTGCAGGAGACATCCCTGGTGAAATACAACTGCTCCCATCTTTCATGCGGCCAGCCAGACACAGCAGGTGAAGTCAGATGACAATGAGAGATTTTATGATTTTCTGGATCTCTCATTCTAATAGGATATCCGCCGTCCTAAGGCCAAATGGCATGATGCGTTTTTCACATAAAATCTTCACTCCTTTTCGGGAACATGGGAACATAAGTTCTAATGCGCCCATGTACATCATATCAGATGAAGATGTGTGACATCTACTGACATAGCCTGACATAAGGTGACACAAAATCAAGAACAGCTCACAAAATCAATCTTTTCAAAATCAACCGAAGATGCTTCCTGAAAGTTTAAGAGACCCTGTTTGATTCAATTCGCATATTTGAAAATAAGCCAAAGGCCTGCCGATTTCACAGGCAGGCCTTTTCTTATATCCTTTGTTTATTACACTTCAGACACTATAAAATCATAAGTTATTTCGCCCTTGCATTCAAAAACTCGCCCATCCGCTCCATCGCAGCCTTTAATTCATTGGCCGGGGGCAGCATCACAATGCGCAGATGGTCGGGCTGGTCCCACTCAAAGCCGGAGCCGGGGATGACCAGAATGTTGGTGGCATGCAGCAGGTCATGGCAAAACTCCCTGTCATCCTCTATATGAAAACGCTTTGTATCAAGCTTGGGAAACAGGTAAAAAGCAGCCTGGTTCTTCACGAAACTCACCCCCGGGATTTGGGATAGCACCCCGGTGGTCGCTTCGCGCTGCTCAAACAGGCGGCCGCCTGGTGCAAGCATCACGCGGGTGCTGGCATCATCTTCAAGCGCAGCGGGCACCACCAGCTGCATCAGGGTATTGGCGCACAGGCGCATGGCAGCCAGTTTGGTGATGGCCTGTGCCAAGTCCCGTGTCTGTTCCCGGGGGCCGCTGATGACCATCCAGCCGGCCCTGAAGCCGCAGATGCTGTGTGACTTTGACAGACCATTGAGGGTGATGATGGGCAAGTCGGACGCCAGAGCCGCAGTGGAGATGTGCTGTTTGCCGTCCATCACCATGCGGTCATAAATCTCGTCAGAAAAGATGAAGAGTGATTTCTCCCTCGCAAGCGTTATGATCTCCTCGAGTATTTCTTTTGGATACAGCGCCCCTGTGGGGTTGTTGGGGTTGATGATGACGATGCCGCGGGTCTTGCCGGTGATTTTTCGCCGCATGTCACCTGCATCAGGAAACCAGCCGGAGCTTTCATCGCAGTGATAGAAAACAGGCTTGGCCCCCATCAGGCGAACACTGTTGCTCCACAGGGTATAGCAGGGTGAGGGAAGCAGCAGCTCGTCGCCGGGATTTAAAAAGGCACTCAGCGCCATGCCGGCCAGTTCGCTGACACCATTGCCCAGGTAGATGTCATCCATCTCAATGCCCACAAGGCCTTTGCCGCGATGATAGTTAAGGATGGCCTGCCGGGCCTCTGTCATGCCCCGCAGGTCGCTGTAGGGGACCGCCCTGTCCATCCCCAGGGTCAGGGCCTGCTTGATGCTGTCGGGCATGGGGAAGCCAAAGGTACCGGGGTTGCCGGTGTTGAGCTTCATAACTTTGATGCCCTGCGCCTGCATGCGCAGAGCCTCCTCATACAAGGGACCGCGAATATCTGAGTGCACCTCATCAAGGCGGCGCGCCGGCTGAATCATGGCAAAACCCTCCTCTTGGCTGTTATTGTTAAACTTACTGTATCATTATTTACAAAGCGGCGTCAAACAGCCCCTCCCAAACTTGTCATTTTTATGCTCCCTATAAAGAGAACCCCCCTCGCGCGACTTGGCAGTCAGCACTCGGGGGGGATGCAGCAGCAAAACAGTTTTCTTTTGTATAACCGCTTTACTTGGGCTTTGACTTGGCTTGGTTTGAAAACAAAAGCTTGAGGGTGAGGGGGCCCGCGGCGCCATCAGCGCCCAGCCCGTTGGCATCCTGGAAAGCCTTGACCGCGTTTTGCGTTCCCTTGCCAAACTGCCCATCATTGGCGCCGTCTTTTAAGTAACCCAATTCTATCAGGCGCTTTTGCATCTCGCGCACCTCGTCGCCTGAAGAGTTGATCTTTAATGTCGGCACATCAGTGGGGGCAGGGGTCATATAAAAATTGGGTGCAGGAGTATCCGTGGGGGGCGCTGTCACCAGCACCACAGGCGAGGGTGAGGGGGTTGGGGTTATGCTCTGCAGCGCTTCGTCAAGGGTGGATAATTCCCCGCCCGGGTTGAGGGCGCTGGGCGCCATGGTGGGCGTGGGGGTAGGCTGGGCATTTTTGCGGCCGCTGCTATCCACCAGAATGGAGATACCGCCGGCTGTAAAGACCATCAGCACAACAACCGCGATGAGCATTTTGTTGGCGGCTGACATGGGCCGTCTGTCCGGGGGCTGATTATACTGCATGGAAGAACCTCCTCACTGAGCTTTCTTGCATTCTAACAAGGATTGAGCTGTTTGGCTATCCCTGGGATTAGTCTTATTCAAGCGCCAGACGCTTCATATCCTCACCCTGGGCTTCCATGGTGAGGGCATCGATGAGCTCATTCAAATCGCCATCCATGATGTCATCAATCTTATACAGTGTCAGACCGATGCGGTGATCGGTCACCCGTCCCTGGGGAAAGTTGTAGGTGCGGATGCGCTCACTGCGGTCGCCTGTACCGATCTGCCCTTTGCGGTGCTGGGCATAACTGGCATCATTCTGCTCCTGCAAATGGTCATACAGGCGGCTGCGCAGGACTTTCATGGCCTTTTCCTTGTTCTTGAGCTGGCTTTTCTCATCCTGGCAGGTAACGACCAGACCGCTTGGGATGTGCGTGATGCGCACAGCCGAATCTGTCTTGTTGACATGCTGGCCGCCGTGGCCGCTGGCCCGGTAGGTGTCGATGCGAAGGTCGTTGTCATTGATGGTGACATCCACTTCATCCGCTTCGGGCAGTACGGCCACTGTGGCGGTGCTTGTATGGATGCGCCCCTGCGACTCGGTGGTGGGCACGCGCTGGATGCGGTGCACGCCGCTTTCAAACTTCATCCGGCTAAAGGCGCCCTTGCCGCTGAGGCTCATCACGGCATCTTTGATGCCGCCCAGCTCCGTCTCATTGAGCGAGAGGTAGCTGATGACAAAGCCCTCGCGCTCCGCGTAGCGGCTGTACATGCGAAGAAGCACTGCCCCAAACAGGCTGGCTTCATCACCGCCGGCACCTGCCCTGATCTCGATGATGACATTTCGCTCATCATCCGGGTCTTTGGGGATGAGGTACAGCTTCAGCTGATCCCGCTGCTCCTTTTCCTTTTCGCGAAGTTCCAGCACCTCTTCCTCGGCCAGCTGAGCGAACTCGGGATTGGAGAGCAGCTCCTGCGCCTGTTTGAGCTCGTCTCGCAGGGTCTGGTAGCTGCGCCAATCCTGCACAGCCGCTTCAAGCCCCGCCCGCTCCTTCATCAGGTTCTGCCAGTGGGGAAGATCCTGGATAATTTCGCTTTGTGAACAGGCGATGCCCAGCTCTTCGTAGCGGGCATCCATCCATATCATCTGATCGTCAAGTGAGGCCATGTTTATCCTTCCATCGGGCTGCCAGCAGGCGCTCAAGCCCTGCCAAGTCATCGTAAATCATTATATCGCTGAAATCCGCTGTCAGCATCCAAGCCAGGCGGGCGCTCTGCCCATCCCCCTTCTCAAGCAGCAGGTGTCCCTGCCCTTTGAGGTGCCGGGGGGCTTGCTTGATGAGCCGGCGATAAAAATCCAGGCCGTCATCCCCGCCATCCAGGGCCAGCATCGGCTCGCGGCGCACTTCCGCCTGCAGCCCTGCCAGTTCGCCGCTTGGAATGTAGGGGGGGTTACAGCAAA
>JAAZEI010000168.1 GCA_012512355.1 Clostridiales bacterium
CATATTGTCATGTTCATCAAAACAAATTCTGTGTCCTATTGTTTATTGATAAGGAAAAAGTAATAAACTAGAGTTTTCAGGCTGCGTCTGTCTTTTTTTGCTTCTTTAAACTATCTAAAGAATATTTTACTCAAAACTTCCTGCTAACTTGAGATAAAAGAGTAGACAAATCACTACATTTGCATTAAGATTGAAACAGTGTTGATTAAATATACATAAGCATGATCAATGAGGTGACAATGAGCAGTTGTAAAATCTTTACAAACTCAATTTCAGATATGCCAGTCTGGCTTACACAAAAATACAATATTGGTATCATCCCCGATATTGTCATTTCTCAGGGCAAAGAGTATTTTTGCGGTATTGACCTTCAGCCGCTTCAATTATATGATATGATGCGTAGCTCTGAGATGCTGCCCAGTACTTCCCACCCCAATGAGTATATCTATGCCTCCTATTTTAGAGAAGCAGAGGTATATGATGAAATCCTCTGTATTACCGTTACAAGTTTGATGAGCGGTTCTTATCAAACCTCCAGCCAAACAGCCCGGTCAATGGAAGTGGAAGGCTTTAAAACTCCGATTTACATCTATGACTCTCAGCAAGTCTCCTATGGGCTGTCTCTGATGGTGTTGGAGGCTGCAAAAATGGCTGAAAAAGGGATGACAGCAACTCAGATCATAACTCATCTGGACAGTATCAGAAGTAAAATTGGGGTATATTTCTGCTTACAAACTCTTGAAAACGCGAAAAAAGGCGGTCGTGTCGGGGAGATTAAAAGCTTGGCGGCTGGACTTCTTAAAATCTTGCCAATTTTGACATTTAAGAATGGTACCGTCAAAGAACTCCGTTTGGTTCGCAATTTCCAAAAAGCTATCCTTGGCTTTGCTGATTATTATAAACAGCTGGCAAAAAAAGACAGTATGGTTTTTATATTCCACGCAAATAATGAAAAAGATGCGCTGCGCGTTAAACAATCCATTCTCCAGGAAGAGCCTGATGCCGATGTATATACCGAGTGGATTGGCCCGGCGATTGGGATATACGCAGGCGAAGGTGCGGTAGGCATCGCATTTATTGAATGATTTCTGTATTTTTGACCTTTTGTTCTTTTGGGATGATGTTTTTATCGGATACGTTCAAACTGCACAAACGCAGGAAAGCAGGCAATCTCTTTTTTTTTGGCGGGGTACTAACGCTTATTGCAGCGGGTGTATTCGCATCCCTGAGCTCAAAGCGATTTGACCTTGCGCCAGCGTTCAAGACGCTATCCCTCTTTATTGCTGCGACAGGAGGCTGTGGACTGTTGTTTTCTCTTTTCTTATCACTGCCCGCTGTGCATACTTACTTTGGCAAGGAAGAACCCGGATTTCTGGTAGACAGTGGAATGTATGCCCTGTGCAGGCATCCGGGTGCATTGTGGTTTCCTATCTTTTCGTGTTTTTTAGCACTTGGGCTGGCCAACCCAGAACTGCTGTTGGCTGCCGTACTTGCTTCTTTGCTCAATGTCCTTTATGTTTGGTTTCAGGATAAGAAAATTTTTCCGCATACAATCATGGGTTACGAGCGATATCAAAAAACAACTCCTTTTTTGCTGCCCAATGCCCATAGCTTTTCGCGCGCTATCGGAAAAAAAGTTAAGAAACAGGTAGAAAAGCAGGTGGACAAATGAAATTTAAAGAAAAGCTGCTGAAAGAATCCCCAGAAACAATATGGCAGGAACACTGTGGTTTTCTTGACCTTAGCATGAAAGAATACATCAATATTCAAAAAAGTCTGTTGATGGAGCAGATAGACCTCCTCTCTTCCAGCAATCTTGGCAAGAGGCTGATGAAAGATCAGGTGCCTAAAACGATCGAGGAGTTTCGAAAAACCGTACCGCTGACCAGTTTTGAGGATTATGCTGATACACTGCTGATGCGCCGCGAGGAAGAGCTTCCCACAAAGCCTCAAATATGGTTGGAAACCACCTGGGAAGGGGGAGAATACCCCAGGAAAACTGCACCTTACTCAAAAGCGATGCTGGATACATATACCAACAATCTGTTTTCGGTGATGATTTTGGCAGCATCTTCGTGCAGAGGACAATTTCGTGTCCGTTCGCGAAGCAAAGTACTTTACACACTGGCTCCATTGCCTTTTGCTTCGGGGCTTTTCCCGGAGCTGATGAAAAATGAAGTTGATTTCCATTTTATGCCGCCCGTGAAGGATGCCCTGGAGATGTCCTTCAGCCAGCAAATGTCCCGTGGATTTGAATTGGCTGTAAAGCATGGCTTGAACCAGTTTTTTGGCATGAGCAGCATTCTTTACTATATCAGCCAAAACCTCTTATCCGGTACAAGGTCAGGCCTGAGCCTCAAAAAGCTCTCCGGCATGTCTCCTGTCATGTTATATAGACTAATCAAAGCACGTTACCGCAGCCGCAGGGACAATGTACCTATCCTCCCCAAAGATATATTCAAGCTGGATGCTTTTGTCTGCGTGGGTAACGATTCTACGTTGTACAAGCCTGAACTCGAAAAATATTGGGGAAGAAAGCCCATGGAAATTGCCGGCGGCACGGAACCCACCCTCATCGGGACCGAAACCTGGAGCCGGGACGGTTTGGTCTTTTTTCCGGACGCTTGCTTCTATGAGTTTATTCCTGAGAAGGAAATGCGGCGCAGCCTTGAAGAGCCGGATTATTCACCTCGTACTTATCTGATGGATGAGCTCAACGCGAACCAATTATATGAGTTGGTGATTACTGTACTTAAAGGCGGAGCATTTGTCCGCTATCGTGTAGGTGATGTGTATCGCTGCCTTCGCCTGTCAAATCCAAGTGATAATCTATCCATCCCCCAATTTGAGTTTGTTGACCGTACACCCAATATCATTGATATTGGCGCATTCACACGCATCACAGCACGAGAGATTGACAAGGTTATTCGTCTGTCAGGTTTGCCCATTCGGCACTGGACTGCTTTGAAAGAGTATGACAGCGACAAGAAATCCTTCCTTCAGATGTTTCTGGAAGTTGAGGATGACAGTCTTGAAAACCAAAGTGCCGCAGCGGATATTCTCAAAGAGCATTTAAGCCTCTATTTCCGTTACTATGACAACGATTATGTGAGTCTGAAAAAGCTTCTTCAGATAGATCCCCTTCGTGTCACGGTGGTCAAAGGCGGATCTTTTGAGGCATTTGAAAAGCTGAGGGGGCATCCCCTGGGCAGAATCAATCCGCCTGCTGCTGATGTCATCGACTTTAGAGCGCTTTGCGGATACGCAGGGACGGGAGGAAGCAGCGCGTGGCAGTAAATAGTACCCTCTTTGTCGCTATCCCAGCAGCGGCACTGCTTCTCAATCTGTTTCTCCTGCTGGTATGCATCAGCGCTAAAAAAAGCAAGCTTGTCATTGCTTTCATGCTGCTGGTAGCCTCTTATTCGATCTGGAGCGGCGGGTCTTTGGGGATGCGTGCCATGATATATCCGGGAGCCATCTTCTGGTTCAAGGTATCTTTTACAGGTATTCTCCTTGTTCCCTTTATGATTTATAATTTTGTATACGAATATACCGAGCAAAAGGGTACTTTTACTCGCAGTTTAATGGCCGTCAGCTGGTTTATTATCATTGTTCTGGCCAACCTGGACTTATTTATCAAATCACCTGCGATTGCTTCGGAAAATGCGACGCGAAGTTTCGAATACACACTGACAAATTGGACTATTCTGCCAATTTTGTATGGGGTTTTCACACTTGGGCTCACCTTCCATATGATTTTTAAAAGCATCGCATATAAAGGCCAGTCTCTTAATGCTTTTACACCTTTTTTCCTGGGCACTGGCGTATTGTTTGTTGGTTTGCTCTTAACGGTCATCCCAGGCTTCGGCTCTTTTCCAATTGACCCTTTGGCCTGCGGCATTAATGCTCTCTTTCTATTTTACGCACTCTATAAGAAGCGTTTGATTACTTTTAAGATGGTTGCTTCGCGAGGGCCCTTGTACTTGTCAGCGATCATCATGATGACCGCGCTGATGACGGTATTGTATTCCTCATTTGAAGAGATGTATGACCGGCGATTTCCGCAATATATAGCATATAAACCTATTGTGTTCTCGGTCATACTGTCAATTCTCACTGTTTTGGTTTATAACTTGATTAGAAAAGCTCTCTTCCTTTTGTTTAACAAAACCCATGCAACAAGGGAGGAAGAGCTTCGCCGCTTCAGCCGGGAAATCAATGAATCGCTGGATGACAAACAAATATTAAAGACTTTTTGCGACCTGATCGAGCGGAACATGGATTGTGACATGGCCTATGTGCTGGTGAGTGATGACAGCGGCAATTATGTAACAGAGGCCGCAACTCTCCCGGTCTTGTCCGGAGGTATTGCCATTCGCAGTGAAAGCCCTGTGATAGAATGGCTCAAGGAGCACAATCTTTCCATTACCTACAAAGATTTTACGCGCACCAAAAACTTCCATGCGATGTGGGAAAGTGAAAAAAGCACCTTCGTGGACAATAACATCAAGCTGTTACTGCCCATTGCGGAGGGCAAGAGATTGCTCGCTCTTGCTCTGTTTGCAGATCGCGGGAACCATAAGAATTATTCTCCCGGTGAGATTACCTTCCTGGAGTCAGCCGGAGCGGTGATGTCCATCGCGACAAAAAATGCTTTGCTTTATGCTGCTATGCAAAAGGAAGCTTATACAGATACCTTGACGGGCTTATATAATCGGCGCTATTTCAACAGCATTGCAAAAAAACAATTTGAGCAGGCAAAAATGCATACCTTGTCTGTCGTTCTAATTAGTTTTGATGACTTTACCCTTTACAGAGAACTTTATGGGTCACTTCGGATTGAAACCGTGCTCAAGGACATGGCAAAGATCCTTTTGTCTGCCATCGGTAGCCAGGGCTGTGTGGCCAGATACAGCGAAAGAGAGTTTATCATTTCTATACCGTTTATCGATACTGAAGCGACGGGCAGAATCATTGAAGTGATACGAAATCTGTTCAAAAATCATGTGGATAATAAACGCGAACATGGGTACCGGCACCTCACCTTTTCTGCCGGCATATGCACCTACCCGGTATCATCTTCCAACCTTGAAGAGACCATTAACTACGCCGGGGTTGCCCTATACACTGCCAAAAAGAATGGGAAAAACAGAACGCAGGTCTATAGCACAGAAACTTCGGGCAAGGCGCTGACGCCTGAGGCCATGCGGTTTGGCGAGCAGTGTGAGCGAACCATCTACGCCTTGACCGCCGCGATTGACGCCAAAGATCATTATACCTTTCAGCACTCTCAAAACGTGTCCCTATATGGCGCGAAACTGGCAGAGTATATTGGCCTGGACCCCGAGCATGTTGAGATTATCAGGCAGGCAGGCTTACTGCACGATGTGGGAAAAATTGGCATCCCGGAAAGTATTTTGAGTAAAGAGGGAAAATTAACGGATGAGGAACTCGCCATTATGCGCGAGCACCCTGAGGCATCGGTGGCGATGATAAAATATCTACCAAGCCTTGATTATGTTGTCCCGGCGGCGTTTAGTCATCATGAACGCTGGGATGGCAAGGGTTATCCTCGAGGCATTGCCGGTGAGGATATTCCTATTGCTGCACGCTGCTTGTGCATTGTCGATGCTTTTGATGCCATGACCACCCAGCGCAGTTACAAGGCAGCGATGAGTGTCGAAGATGCTCTGGACGAAATCCGTCGGAATTTGGGTACTCAATTCGATGCTAAAATTGGATTGGCTTTCATCAAACTGGCAGAGAGCGGCGACCTTGCGATTCATAAAGTATGATGAGTATTTTACATAACAATGTATCTTTTTGTGGGTCGTTTGATGATTTACGAATAGTATGAGATTTAAAGTTATTCATTATTGCAAATACATAGGAAATATTTGAAAAATATGATATGCTGTCTTAGTCTACAAATAGTTCGATGTTTAAAGAGGTAATGAAATGAAAAAACTTATTCTAATCCTATTGATTGCTTCGATCATGATGAGCACTGTTGTTTTGCCTGTATGGGCCGAAATGGAAAGCCTTAAACAGCAAGAGGTTGATGAATTGGAAACGGCCATCATTGATGAATCCAAGGAGCTCATCATTCAAGATCAATTTCGTATAAATATCACTGAAAAAGATCTCTCAGTTAGAGAAGGCCTTGATAAAGAATGGAAAAATATTCTCCTCCTGGGAACGGATACAGGAAGTGCTTCGCTCAACCATGGACGCACAGATACCATGATCATCTTGTCTGTTAATATTAAAACAGGCCAGATGCGTCTGTCATCTTTGGTCAGAGATATGCAGGTGAATATCCCTTATCGGGATAATCTTTACAAGATAAATGTAGCAAATGCTTTTGGTGGACCTTTGCTAGCTATTAAGGCTGTCAATGAAACATTCGGTTTGAACATTACAGACTATTGCTCAGTAAACTTCAGTGGGTTTGTAAAGATTATTGATTCTTTAGGCGGGGTGGAATTGAGTTTAGACATTGCGGAAGCATTTATAGCAGGCGCAGCTCTCACAACAGAGCCACAGGTGTTAAACGGAACACAGGCGCTTGAGTATGTGCGTATAAGAAAGCTGGATAATAACTTTGGACGAAACAATCGCCAGCGTATATTGCTTTCGTCCATTTTCGAGAAAATTGTGAGCGACTCAAATATGCAGCAAATTACGACGGCTTTGTCTGAAGTGCTGAAATATATGTCTACAAATTTAACATTAAACGAAGTTTTGCAATTAACTCTCCCGGTTCTGGG
>JAAZEI010000017.1 GCA_012512355.1 Clostridiales bacterium
AGACGCCAATAACAGCCGTTGTGTTTGGCGGTGTTGATTACCCCTTTGACAGCACTGTCATGCTTGGCTTCAAAGGAGACAACATGATGCTGTTTGATAAAAAGAGCGGCGAGAGCATCGCCTCTGGGACGATTGCTTCACATCAGAAAAAGGCTTAACCCATAACAGGGTATATGAAAAATCAAAAACCCCGCTTCTAGTTACAAATGAAGCGGGGTTTAAATTACTCTAAAGAATTTTTAGTCCAGCGCAGAGCGCAGCACCTTTTCAACGATATCCTTGCTCGCAGCGCCTTCATGCGCTTTGACGCCGTCTACATAAAAAGTTGGCACATAGTAGTAGCTGTGGCCCTCTTTGATAAAAGCATCCACGACTTCAGGCTGCAGCTTTTCGTCAATCATCTCAACTTCAACTTTGGCCAATTCGGGATATTCTTCCTGCAGCTCTTTCATCCACTTTTTTGCGTCACGGCAATAGGGACAGGATTCAAAATGGAATAATTTAACTGGTTTCATGTGATCACCTCAAATAATTATATTGTATGTTTAACCCGGTCTTGCTCTTCGCAGCGTTTGCCATTATTAAATCGATCCAGCGTGCCCACCAGATAACCAGTGATACGCCTGATCCGCTCAAAGGGCTGTGCCGCAAATTCATAATCCAGGTCAACATAATCTCCATCTACGCGGATATTGATGCGCTGGGGTTCACGGCCATACAGCTGCATGGCGCGGTTTAAATAGGCATCAAGCTCTTTCTGCGGGAGACTTCCTCCACTTACAATAAAGTCGCAAGCCATGTGTAACCTCCAAAATCAATCAGCGCTCATCCCAATAAGTATACCTCAATCCCTGAAGGAATCAACCCCTATGTTTGCACAAAATCATCTGCAGGGTAGCCATTCCAGCTTCACAATAAGCAAATGAAATCTTGGCACAGATCAAATTTCAACAGTTTTGCCAGCAGTGCATCTGAATATAATTCAGCATTTTTGATCAGAATGAGGTATAATATAAGCAGCAGCTAAAAATGAGCCCAAACTGACAGCTTGATATAAGGAGAAGGATTTATGAAATTTTTCAGAAACCTGCTGGCGATGGTACTTTGTATCATGACCCTGTTTGTTCTTCCCGTACAGGCGGTTATCAGCGTCCAAGATACAGACAGCGGCATTTCAGCGCCCAAAGGATTTGAAACCCTCAAGGCCACCAAAAAAAATATCGATCAAGCCCTGACCTCCATCCGTATTCCCGGCATTGAAGACCCGGTGTATGCCTATACGGACAAATCGGGGGCCACCATCTTTTTGGTCTTTGGCAAACTCAACGATAAAAAAGGCCTGTTTGAGGCCACCCTCAGCGCGGAGGAACATGACGATACCAGGATATTCGCGCTTCATATCTTTGGGGAAAAGCCGCACAAATTTACTTCCAAAGATCTGGGGAAGCCAAAAGCGGTGAAGCTTAATGCGGCAACACTGCCAGAAAGTTACAGAAAGACCAGCAAACCGGGTGTGTGCTATTTCACCAACCTGTTTAACCAAAAAGAGTATCGGGTGCTCGGTCGCATTGAAGGCCGGCCGGATGTCTTCTACCCCGCCTCTTATGGAAAACCAAAAGCGGGCAGCCTGCCCATTGATATGGCCAAGGATGCTGAACGCTTCAAACTAGAAGGTGCAAAATACATCACCTTGCCCAAGGAATATAAATCAGGATATGCCACCGCCGTTTTGGTGCTGACAAGCCAGGCAGAGTGGGTGAGCCTGATGACAGACAAACCCGAGCTTGACTTGGCAAAATTGAAGTAGTCAAAGACTTTAATTCCGAAACAGCATCGCCAAATAGTACAAGGGGACCGCGCTGTAGGCTCTGGGATCATGACCTGTCAATTTTGTGAGCTTATTGAGCTTATATTGCAGCGTGTTTTTATGAATAAAGTGAGCATCTGCTGTTTTATTGATTGAGCCGTCTGTTTCATAAAGTGTTCTGAGCAATGGGATCACTTCCTCTATCTCAGATTCACTCAAGTCACCAAAGACCCTGCTTATAAAAAGGTTTTTGGTGGATTGATCTATCTGTTCAATAAAAAGCTCATAGGTGATGTCATCATAAAACAAAATCTCCCTGCTGTGGTTTGTACAGCAGGTTTGCAGTGCTTTCATCGCTTTTTGATAAGCCTGATGGATAGACACTCTTGCGCTGTCGAATTGGCTGTCAATACCCGCGACAAGACGAACACCATATTTTGTGTACACATCTTCAAACACGCTTTTGATAAATTTGGCGATGTCCTCTTTGTCCTGCATGGGCAAAAGGCATATCATCACCGACGCGGTCTTCGAGAAAATAGCGCCGGTCATCCCAGACAGCACACTGCGCACCTGGCGATTGACTTTATCGATGGTTTCCTGCCCCACAGAGTCGTTGCTGTAGCGATCGATATCGCTGATGCACATGACCACCACGCGTCTTGATAAACCCACATCAATATCCTGCGCCCATGCGCGATGTAAAAATAAGGGATCCGCAGTATTTTGCTCCGTCATGATCCAGTCATCTAAAAAACGGCTGCGAATGCGGTTCTCAATTTTTTTACGCTGCTGTTCATCATGATCCCGCAATAAAATCTCAGTCATTTTTTTGATGATTTGGCCATAATACTGTACCTGATCCTGCTCTCCGGTAATGCCGATCGCTCCAATGACGGCTCTGTCCATCACCAGCGGCAGATTGCACCCCTTTTTAGCACCTGCATATTCTTCATCATGGTAAACAATCAATTCAGATAGATTCTCGCGGATGAGTTTGGCGGCGCCCGCGTGGTAGTGGCCGATGCGCTTTGGATTGGTTGAGGCCAAAATATAACCGTTCGCGTCAAAAAAATTAAGCTGCTGGCGCAAAACCCCGCTTAACTCATCAATGATCTCCTGCGCCATCAAATTTGAAATATCCATAGATTCCCTTCAAACCATAAATTTTTGCCTGTGCTTTGTTACAGAGCATAGAGCACAGCCCCTATTTTTGCACCACATTTGGCCTAAAAAGCGTTAACCAATGGTACCGGTAACATGTTCATTTGTTACACAGTATTGTAGACAGA
>JAAZEI010000169.1 GCA_012512355.1 Clostridiales bacterium
CGGATAGACTGTTGTCTCTGTTTTCAATACGAAGAGAGCAAAGGGACTTCATCTATTACAATGATAATAACCCCTTTACGGCGGCTCCACTTTGTTGGGTATCGGATCAAAAACTGTTTGTTGTTAGTTCACAACTGCTAATAAACGCAATCTTTGAGCGCATTACGTCGATAATAGGAAACCCCAGTAATTCCTTCCATGATGCTTTCGTAGATAAGAGAGGGAGGATTGTTGAAGACTGCTTTCTCAATGTTCTGAAAAACTTGTTTGGAACTCATGCCAAGTTCCATTTGTCGGTTTGTGAGTCACCTGGAACAAATGAGCATGATATTATCGTTGAGCATAAGGACTGCATTCTAGTATGTGAAGTTAAGTCGTCGAAAATTAGAGCTCCACTTTTCAACCCCGAAAGAAGTTATCCGAGGATTAGAGATGACTTCAACTCTAGTAGCGGAATAGGATATGCGTATAAGCAAGCAATTAGTCTTATTGAGATGCTTTCGGCAAATGAAAGTGTTCAGTTGTATGAGAATATGAACCAGAGTTTTACTATTCACGACACGAACAAAAAGAGGCTGGTTCCTGTTGTACTTACTCTTTCTCAATATGGGGGCATTGCTGTTAACACATCTTATCTGATGGAGGCGCAAAGTGGGAATCCATATCCATGGGTATGCAATTTGCACGATTTTCAGAATATAGAAAGGATAAATCGCTATCTGGGAAAGAGCCTGGACGACTTTTTGGAATATGTATTTTGGCGTGTTGATAAACATAAGGACATACATGCTAGTGATGAACTTGATATAATTGAAGCGTACTACACTAAACCAGATTTGCGGATGGAAACGGATCCAATCTTCATAATGCCGAACGTTGGCATCAACCTTATCGATAAAATTTACTATGAAGAGAAAGGAATTCCCTGTGATTATATGGCAGGCGAATATGAGACAAAGCGACTCACTTCCGCCCCATCAACTACTACCAAAAAAATCGGAAGAAATGCCCCCTGTCCTTGTGGCAGTGGAGTCAAGTATAAGCGATGCTGTTTAAAAAGATCTGCACCAAAAGATCAATCAAGCTAACTCTTGCAGGTTAACTTATGCTCGATTCCTTCCCGCTCTAGAATAGTTTATGCAACAGGATCCGCAGAGTCGGTTAAACAGATGCCCCTATCAAGAATGCTGATTGCTCTCAATCTTCCTGGGCAGTACACAGTACCCGTTGACGTAACATACGACAAGCGCAGCCACAAGATAAAGGCAAGCGATGACGATGGCAGTCAACGCTACTTCGGGGAATTGACCCAGGTGCTTGCCCGCTGCCTGGTGCTCCTGCCAGATGCCATAGTAGGCCCACGCGAGGGGCAGGGTCAGCATGGCGTTTCTCAAACGAAGCTGAATCAGCAAGGTGATGAGCATTGCGGCAATCAGGATGATGATGGCCCATGTGCTTTCAGCCAGCCCAAACCGATTCCACTTTACCTGCACCAAAAAGGCAGCAACATTGACGACTGTTGCGATGATAAGCCAGCCATTATATAGGCCAAAGGCGACGGCGTTAATCTTATCTCCCACACCGATTGGTGTTCTTAGCCTGCCATTGATGACAGCCAGAGAAACTACAAGTACGCCAATCAGCAAGGTAGAGAGCCCAATCATTTCAAAGGAAAAGGCGATAATCCATAGCATGTTGGCCAGGCTTGCAATCCAGAATGGCAGGCTGACGGTGTCAATGAGTTTTGAAATGCGCTTGTCCTGCTGCTTTACAATCATGAGTATTAAGGAGATAAGCAGCAGCACATAGATAACGCCCCAAATGCTAAAGGTGGAAGGGCTTGGCGTAATCAGGGTGGGATAAGTATCTGACACTTCCTTTTGAGACAAGCCATTAATCACGCCAAAGGCTCCCATGGTATTGACGCCTACGGTTAACAGGTACAGCAATAGATTGAGCCATGCCTTATGTTTAGTTTTCACGTTTGTTTCTCCTTATGTCTGTCTCAGTCAAACAGCTTGATTATAGTCGTTTGGAGCAACAATGTACAGGAGGTTTCATTAGTGATGGGCTTGAGACCGATATTACTTGTTCGCAGTCTCTTTACCGGACAAGGCGTTCGTCAGTTAGCTAAAGCATAGCAACAGTAAGGAGATCCATGGCCACCACCCGTATCATTCCCATGCACCATAACAAAGGAAAATCGCTTTCCAGGTGCCTGATTGACAGAACCGATTATGCCAAGAACCCGGACAAAACGAAGGATGGGGAAC
>JAAZEI010000170.1 GCA_012512355.1 Clostridiales bacterium
AATAAGTTCATCAAGAAGAGCCTGACAGCAGGCTCTTCTTTTTATGGATAGCTATTGGAACAGCTGTATTATTCACTACAATATAAGACGTGACCAATCGAAGTGATTAGAGCAAATTAACTAATTGTAGCGCACGTGCTGACTTGTCTTTTTACCTCTGACTGTGTCGCAGTTCTCTTGACGCAGTGATACTGCGTCGGCGTTCCCGCTTCTTGTCCGAGACAAAAATACTGTGCAGCCTTTTGCGCCACAATGTCGCAATTTGCTCTAAAATTCTGAAATTCTTGAATGAGTTTTGGAATTTTTGTATTGTTAAGGTAGAATATATATGAGGTGAAGAGAGTTTTGACAATATTATTTGACCTGGATGGCACTTTGCTGCCAATGGATCAGAATAAGTTCATTGAAGTTTATTTCGGGCTGCTATACGGTAAAATGCAATCACATGGATATCAAGCTCATGCTTTAATTGAGGCCATTAACCTTGGCACTGATGCTATGATCAATAATGATGGCAAAACGAGCAATGAAAAACGTTTTTGGGAAAGCTTCTCTTCAAGCCTTGGTCAAAAGGTGGTGGAGGATAAATATCTTTTTGAAGACTTTTATCGCAATGAATTTCAGCTTGCCAAATCCGCTTGCGGATTTCATCCGGGTGCACAGGAGGTTGTGACCTGGCTCTTAGAAAGAGGTCATCGGCTGGTGCTGGCTACGAATCCGGTTTTTCCGCAAATCGCAACCTATCACCGCATTCATTGGGCAGGACTGAGCCCTGATGATTTTGAACTATACACAACCTATGAAGATTTTCATTTCTGCAAACCAAACCTTTTATATTACAATGAAATTATGGAAAAAATAAATGAAAAACCCGAAAACTGTATCATGATAGGCAACGATGTTCAGGAAGATTTGATTGCGAAAAAACTTCGAATGAATGTTTTTCTCTTAACAGATTGTTTGATTAACGATAAAAATGAGGACATCTCTCTATATCCGCAAGGTAGTTTTGAGGAGCTTCAGGCTTACCTCAGAAAAATTGTCTGAAAAGATACTCAATTTTAAATTCCCAGTGAGCATAGAAGGCTTGAACCATAAATTTTGAATAGATTGCATATGACAGAAACTTTTCCGGGTTGTGTCTTTCCTTGCATGTAAATCTATTATGCGCTAAAATCAACTGAGAGATAAGCATATGAGGTGCTATTATCATTAAGGCTGTTTGAGTGTTTCTATGAACATCAGCAGCAAAAAGAAAGGGTAGAATTTATGTTAAATTTCGATTTTTATTCACCGGCCCGTATCCTCTTTGGAAGAGACACCGAGACCAAAGTGGGGAAGCTCTTGAAACCGTATGCAAAAAAGGTCCTGCTCCACTACGGCGGGGGCAGTATCAAAAAAAGCGGCTTATATGATCGCGTTATTACATCCTTGAAAGATGCCGGTATCTCCTATGCTGAGCTCCCCGGTGTAAAGCCCAACCCCCGACTATCCCTGGTTTATGAAGGGATTGAGCTGTGTAAAAAAGAGAATATTGAACTGATTTTGGCAGTGGGCGGCGGAAGTGTCATAGACTCAGCAAAGGCAATAGCAATGGGGGTTTATTATGAAGGTGATATATGGGATGTGTATGAACAAGGCAAGGCAATACATAAGGCTTTGCCTGTAGCAACTATCCTGACCATTCCTGCAGCCGGCAGCGAATCAAGCGGCGATACAGTTATCACCAATGAAGGAAAACAGTTGAAGTATGGGTATGGCAGCTCACACTTGCGACCGGTTTTCAGCATCATGAACCCGGAACTGTTCTTTACACTCCCGAAAAATCAAGTAGCCAACGGTGTTGCTGATATGATGAGCCACGTGTTTGAGCGATATTTCACCAACACAAAACAAACAGATCTAACCGATGGTTTATGCGAGGCAGTCCTCAAAACACTGATTCGAAATGGCCCCAAAGCGCTGGAAAATCCACAAGATTATGATGCCTGGGCCGAATTGGGGTTTGCAGGGACTGTGGCGCATAATGGCTTGGTGGGCATGGGCCGGCAGCAAGACTGGGCATGCCATGCTATGGAGCATGAGCTTTCTGCGATCTATGATGTTGCGCATGGTGCAGGTCTGGCAGTACTGACACCCGGTTGGATGCAGCATGTGTATAAAGACAATATCAATATGTTCCTGCAATTTGCTGTCAATGTTATGGGTGTTCAGGGAAGTTTGCGTGAGCCGGAAGTTCTAATTATTGAAGCTATTGATCGCCTCAGGTCTTTTTACCGTAAAATGGGCTTGCCTGCCACTTTAAGCGAGCTGGGCATCGGCGAAGAAAAATTTGAAGAAATGGCAAAGAAATGCACCCGCATTGCCTTTGGAGATGAAAAGAAAATTGGCGGAATAAAAGAACTTTCTTGGCAGAATGTGCATAAAATTTATAAGTTGGTTAAATAAAAAAAGGAGACTGTAAGATGAGAAAAATTCAGTTAGGGAAGTCTGATTTTCAAGTCCCTATCATCGCTGTAGGCTGCATGAGGATTAATGGCCTGAAAGCTGATGAAGCAGAGAAGTTTGTCAAAGGCGCGCTGGATTTGGGCGCTAACTTTTTTGACCATGCTGATATTTATGGTAAAGGTACTTGTGAAGAAGTGTTTGCGAAAGCAGTGCAAATGAATAGCACCATCCGTGAGAAGATGATGATTCAGTCTAAGTGCGGCATCAGACCCGACATTTCTTTTGACTTTTCCAAAGAGCATATATTATCTTCTGTAGATGGCAGTTTGAAGAGGCTTAAAACAGACTATTTGGACGTGCTTCTGCTGCATCGTCCTGATGCTTTGGTTGAGCCCGAAGAAGTTGCAGAAGCTTTTGATGAGCTCCAAAGCAGCGGTAAAGTCCGCCACTTTGGTGTTTCGAATCAAAACCCT
>JAAZEI010000171.1 GCA_012512355.1 Clostridiales bacterium
CACATCGTTTGATTCGAGCGTCCCCGCCATTGCTTTTAAAACAATCTTCATATAAAAGCTCCTTTAAACTTGAATGTTCACTTGACTGCAGATATGCTCAACCGCCTATCCAGCCCAGAGCAGAGAGCGTTAAGACCCACATAAATACGCTCAGGATGGAGAGCGTACTGGTCACTGCCACAATCTGGCCTGCCAGTACAGCATCTGCCCCCATGGCTTTGGCTGTGGGGTAGCTGGATACTGCTGTTGGCACAGCACTCAGCGCCATGGCTGTCAAAACAGCTGTCCCATCAAAGCCCAAAGCTTTAATCACCAGAACAAAAATTAGGGGGGTGACCAGAAGCTTCATGATGCAAACAGCCCGCAGCTCCCGGCGGTAAAAGACAGTGTCCGCCAGTTTAAGCCCCGCGCCGAGCGTTACCAGCGCGATGGGTGTCACAAGCGAAGCGATATCCCCAATCATGCGCTCAGCCACCGCAGGGAAACGGATGCCCATGCCTTTAACCGCCAGAGCTGCCAGGGCACCTGCAATGATAGGATTTTTAACAATGCTCAGCAGCAGACTTTTTATGCACAGTTTGTCGCCTCGCAAGACCTCTAAAATAATCACACTGACAATGTTGCTGAGCGGCACCATCACAGCGATGCTCAAGGATGCCAGCCCTGCCCGGTCTTTGCCCGTGATGGCAATCACCACAGGCAGCGCAAACAAAAGCGAGTTGCTGCGTACCACCCCCTGAAGCATGCTTCCAAGCACGGGTTTTGACGCGAAGCGCTTGGGGAAAATCACCAAAACAATGGCTGTCACCAGCAAAAACAGGACGACCATCGTCCAGAGGAAACCAGGGTTAAGCGCCTCCTTGATGTTCGTCCTGTAAATGCTGTTGAAGATCAGGAAGGGAAAACAATAAGAAAAGATGATCCGATTGACCTCATTGAGGGTGGTATCGCTGAGCATTTTAGCTCGTTTAAGGATTGCACCGCCCAACATATAAATAAGGATGGGCAAGACAGCCGATACCCCCAGCATGAGATTCATTCTTAAATTTATTCCTCCTGTTTGCGGGCAATGCCCAGCTCACGCGCCACCCTGGCAACTTCATGAGCGACAACATCTGCTACGCGCTTATCAAACACATCGGGAATTATATATTCGGCATTGATTTTGCTTTCTTCACACAAAGAGGCAATGGCTTTGCCTGCAGCCAGTTTCATTTCCTCAGTGATGTCCCTTGCTTCCACCATCAGAGCACCCTTGAAGATGCCGGGGAAAACCAGGACGTTATTAATCTGATTGGGGAAATCGCTGCGACCGGTAGCCACCACAGCGGCGCCGCCTTTGAGTGCGTCATCGGGCATGATTTCCGGTGTGGGGTTGGCCATGGCAAAGACAATGGCGCCCTTGGCCATGGTGCTGACCATGTCGCTTGACAGCACATTGGGCCCTGAAACGCCTAAGAAAATATCTTTGCCCTTGATGACATCTGCCAGCTTGCCTTTTTCTTTATGCTTGTTGGTCATGCCGGCGATTTCTTTCTTGGCGGGGTTGCTTTCTTCCTCTCCTTCGCAAAGCGCGCCCTGTCTGTCCACCATAACGATATTGCCAGGGTTCATCTGCATGATGAGCTTGGCAATGGAGATGCCTGCAGCGCCTGCGCCGTTGATGACGATGCTGACATCTTCCCAGGATTTGCCCACTACTTTGAGCGCGTTGATGAGGCCAGCCAGTACAACAATGGCCGTGCCGTGCTGGTCATCGTGAAAAACCGGGATATCCAGCTCTGCCTTGAGCCTGCGCTCGATTTCAAAACAGCGGGGGGCTGAGATATCTTCCAGGTTAATGCCGCCAAAAGTGGGGGCCAGATATTTGATCGTTTTGATGATTTCCTCTGTATCCTTGGTATCCAGACAAATGGGGAATGCATCCACGCCGCCAAAAGCTTTGAACAAAAGGCACTTGCCCTCCATCACGGGCATGGCGGCTTCAGGGCCGATATCACCAAGGCCCAGCACGGCCGTGCCATCGGATACAACGGCTACCGTGCGGCCTTTGATGGTGTAGAGATAGGCATCATGCTTGTTTTCATGAATTTTACGGCAAGGCTCTGCAACGCCGGGTGTATAGGCGATGGACAGGTCTTCACGGGTGTTGACTGACACACGGGATGTAACATCCAGCTTCCCCTGGTACTTCCTGCTGAGTTCAAGGCTTTTTTCAGAATAATTCACTAGGTAATTACCTTCCTTCTGTTTGTTTTCGCATGCGGCGGGCTAAAAGATATCGCCCGACGAGCGGATTGTTTACCTCCACTATAACATGATGACAAAGCCTGGTAAAGCCTTGTCAGGGAAGCAGGATTAAGGCGAAAATTAGCTTTGGTAAATCATCTGTCTGTATCATCAGCAGCTATATATCACATAAATATCCTCAGCCTGGATAAGCAAATTGTAAAAAGCAAAAAACGCGTCAGCGCCTCGTGGCTAAATAATTGAGTTTCGTTTCAAAATATCCAGAATATATCAGAACTTTCACAACGTGGTTCTGTTTATTTTCTCTGATCATTTATTGAATATATGCACACTTTATGATAGAATGACATTATTATAAATATCGAGGTGGGGCATGTACGCGATTGGCGTTGATGTGGGTGGCACAACTGTAAAGCTTGGCTGTGTGAAAGATGGCCTGCATATTGTCTACCGCGAAAAAAGGCAGTCGCCGCGCGATCCCCAAATGATGGCGCAGACCATTTTCAGCATGGTCAGCATCGCCCAGCAGCGTTATCCAGGCGTCAAAGTCGGCATCTCCTGCGCAGGCTCGATGGATTCCAACGGTCAGGTTACCGCCAACCACCTGGGCTGGGTTTCCGTGCCGCTGGGTGCTATGATCTACGAATTGTTTAATCGACCCATCCCCATGGAGAACGATGCCATGTGCGCCCTGGCGGCCGAGCACATCTACGGGACCCTCAACGGCTGCACCACAGGAATATTAATCACACTGGGGACAGGCATTGGCGGCGGCATTATCGTCGGCGGCGTGCCAGCGCGCGGCAACATGGGCTTGCACGGTGAAGTCGGACATATGATCACCCACGCAGACGGACGCAGATGCAACTGCGGTCAGCAAGGCTGCTGGGAAATGTATGCGGCAGCCAGCAAACTGCGTGAAGCGGCAGGCGGCATGAGCGTACGTGAAGTGATGTCCAATGTACGCGCCGGCAAATTGCTGGATATCTGGGGCAATTATATACACGAAGTTGTGATTGGGCTGTCTAGCCTTATGATGATATTTATTCCCGAAATCATTGCCATCGGCGGCGGCCTGTCAAATGCAGGCGATATCGTCATCAACGCCATCCGCTCAGAGCTAGAAGAGACAAGCGCCTTTAGAATATTCAACCCGACCTGCCGCATTGTGTCAGCGCACTTTCAAAACGACGCCGGCATTTTGGGGGCCGCGGCGCTGGCCTCAATGATGGAATAGAAATTCAGCCTTTTTATTAAAACAGTCTGCCGCGGTGTTTTGCGGCAGACTGTTTTATAAGTCTATTCTTTTGTCAATTCATCAATTCGCTGCAGCTCCTGCGGTGTAAAGTGCAGGTTGCGGTGCGCCTGCGCCGCGTCTTCAATCTGACTTAACCGGCTTGCGCCAATGATGACTGAAGCCACCACAGGGCTTAGCAGCAGCCAGGCCAGCGCCATCTGCGCGAGGGTCTGACCCCTTGAAAGCGCCATCTCATTGAGGCTGCGTACCTTGGACAAAAGTTCCGGGGTGATGCCCTCCGGTTTGAGGAAGACACTGGCACCCGCAGCCCTTGAATCCTCGGGAATGCCATTCAAATAGCGGTCAGTCAGAAGGCCTTGAGCCAGGGGCGAAAAGGGGATGGCTCCCACACCTTCCTGCTGGAGCACCTCATACAGGCCTTCTTCAGGCTGTCTGTCAAACATGTTATACCTGGTTTGATGAATGAGCAGCGGTACGCCCATTTCTCCCAGGATTCTAACGGCTTCCTCCGTCATTTCAGGGCTATACTTGGAAATCCCGACATACAGGGCCTTCCCGCTCCTGACGATGTCTGCAAGCGCTCCCATGGTCTCATATAGCGGCGTATCAGGATCGGGTCTGTGATGATAGAAAATATCCACATAATCAAGCTTTAAGCGCTTGAGGCTCTGGTCAAGACCGGCCAATAGATATTTGCGGCTGCCCCACTCACCATAGGGACCGGACCACATTTCATGCCCAGCCTTGGTCGAGACAATGATCTCATCACGGTAGCCCTTCAGATCCTTCCTTAATATACGGCCAAAATTTTTCTCGGCGCTGCCAGCAGGCGGGCCATAGACATTGGCGAGGTCAAAGTGCGTAATGCCAAGGTCAAAGGCGCCCAGCACCATCTCACGGCTGTTGTCATAGTCTGAGCTGTCACCAAAGTTGTGCCATAAGCCCAGTGAAACAGCGGGCAGCTTAAGGCCGCTGACGCCTACACGTCTGTAAAGCATGTCATTGTAACGATCGGGGTTCACTTTCATGTCAGGTTCCTCCTTTTATTCCGCTTATAGTTGCATGACCAAACCAACAGGACAGTGATCACTGCCCAATATCTTGTCATCAATGAAGGCGTCCTTCATTTGGGGCACAAGGGAGCTTGAAATAACAAAGTAATCTATCCGCCAGCCTGCATTCGTGACGCGCGCATTGCTGCGATAGCTCCACCAGGTATAACTATCCTCGCGGTCGGGATAAAGGCAGCGAAAGCTATCACTAAAACCGGCGTCAAGCAGCTGGGTGAACTTATCCCGCTCCTCATAACTAAAACCAGGCTGGCCGATGTTCGGCTTTGGGTGTCTCAGGTCGATCTCTTTGTGGGCGACATTTAAGTCTCCGCAATAGATCACCGGTTTTTTAGCATCCAATTTCGTCAGATATTCCCGCATGGCATCTTCAAATTCCATCCGGTAGTCAAGCCGCCGCAGCCCCGGCTGCGCATTGGGAATATAACAATTTACCAAATAATAATCCGGATACTCCAGCGTCAGCACCCTGCCTTCATCAAGATGATAATCATCCATGCCGTTAAATACATTCAAGGGTGTGTGTCTGGTAAATATGGCTGTCCCGGAATATCCCTTTTTTTCTGCGCTATGATAAAAAGATTGATAACCCTCAGGTGAAAAGTCAGCCTGACCTTCCTGCATCTTGGTCTCCTGAATACAAAAAAAGTCTGCCTGAACATCCTCAAAATACTCATCAAAGTTCTTTTTGAGTATAGCGCGGAAACCGTTGACATTCCAAGAAATAAACTTCATCACTCGCTCCTTTTATATCTACTTTTATGTATATACCCACTTGATGCAAATTTTGTATCTGCATGTACCGCAAACCCCGGCTTCACTGAACGACCGGCGCAAAGCTATCATCAATGATGATTACACAGTCATACTCCGGATGTTTTAGATTGACAAGTTCCCGCAAGCGCTCTTTGAGCTCCTCGTCACCCATCTGAAGGCTTTCGGGCTTCACACAATCGAATATTACATGACGCAAGTTTTTATCCTTTACCATGCGAAGGTCATGAATGGTCAGTTCAGGATGAATCTGTGTCACTTCACCTGA
>JAAZEI010000172.1 GCA_012512355.1 Clostridiales bacterium
CCCCAGTACAGCAGCGGCACTTGTTCAGATGCTCCTGCCCATGGTGCTCATTGTTGCAGTCTTTTATTTTATGATGATTCGTCCTCAGAGAAAAAAAGATAAAAAGGTTAAAGATATGCTCTCCAATTTAAAGATTGGCGATCGAATCTGCACCATCGGTGGTATGTATGGCACCGTCACCGGCCTGCGTGAAGACAGTGTTATGCTGTCAGTCGGAGGCAAAGATACACCTCTTGTGCTTGCTCGTTGGGCAATTCGCAATGTAGAGGCAGTCTCAGTAGAGAATGAAGGCGAGATTCTAGCTTAACCTGCACTGCAGATAAAACGCCGATGGAGAGATCCTCGGCGTTTTTTTAGAAGGAGATTTTATGAAAAGACTAGATGGAAGAGTCGTCAACCAACTTCGAGGCATTCAAATGCAAATTGGTTTTATCAGTACAGCTGCAGGTAGCTGCCTGATTAACTATGGTGGGACGCGAGTATTATGCACCGCTTCAATAGAAGAAAAACAACCGCCTTTTCTCAAGGGTACGAACATGGGCTGGTTAACCGCAGAATATGCCATGCTGCCAGCCAGTACAGGCCGTCGCAAGCAAAGAGATGGCTTGAAAAAAGACGGGCGAGGTGTCGAAATTGGACGTATGATCGGCCGGGCGTTGCGACAAGCGGTGGATATGAATCGATTGGGGCCAAGAACCATCACCATTGACTGTGATGTTTTAGAAGCGGACGGGGGTACACGTACAGCTGGTATCACGGGTGGGTTTGCAGCGCTTTGTCAAGCTGTTGATGGACTCATCAAAGAGGGGTTGCTCAAAGAGTCACCCATCATTCACCAGATAGCTGCTGTCAGCTGCGGCATCGTTGCAGGAATTCCTATGCTTGATTTATGCTATCGCGAAGACAGTATGGCCGGGACTGATATGAACATTATCATGAATGAGAAATTCAGTTTTATCGAATTGCAAGGCACAGGGGAGGGGAGCGCATTTTCTGTCAATGAACTTGCGAAGATGTTAAGTCTTTCCAGGGAAGGCATCGTACCGCTTTTAGCGGCGCAGACAAAGGCGCTTGGAGAGATTGCCCACGTGATAGGACAAAAGCAAAAGCTTGTGATTGCCAGCAACAATAAACATAAGATTCAACAGCTGGCCCTGATGCTGGGGGATAGGTACGAACTAATTTCTATGAAAGATGTAGGTTTTACTGAAGAAATCGATGAAACCGGGAAAACTTTCGCGGAGAATGCCATCCTCAAGGCTGAAACTCTAAGAAACTTCGCAGGCTTTGCATCTTTAGCGGATGACAGCGGTTTGATGGTTGATGCCCTGGATGGCGCGCCGGGTATTCACAGCGCTCGATTTGCAGGCAAGCATGGGGATGATAAAGCGAATAATGAATTGCTGATAGATAAATTAAAAGATATAGAGATGCCCCGCACAGCGCAGTTTGTCAGTGCTATTGCCCTGGCTCATCCTTTCATGCCCACACGTTTATTTCAGGGTGCTTGCTCTGGCAATATCACCTTTGAACCTCGCGGAATAAACGGATTTGGCTATGACCCCTATTTTGAATATGAGAACGGCAAAACATTCGCTGAAATGAACAATGAAGAAAAAGCGAAGATTAGCCACCGCGCCAGAGCCATGCATGAACTGCTTGAAGCTTTGGATAATGCCTGAGCATGAGAGCGCTTGTAATTAGCGATAGCCATGGTGCAACAGATTTGATGTCTATGCTGATGAGCAGAATGACTGAGGAAAACAAGCCTGATGTTTTGATTTATTGTGGTGACGGATTGCGAGATGTTTATGCTTACAAAACTGTTTTTTCAAGATTCGAGGCAGTCAGAGGCAATTGTGATCTCAATTATCCGCCTGAGATCGCGCTTGAAAAAACATCCTTAATTGGGGATATGTTTGTTTTTATTGCTCATGGTCATGCCTATAAAGTGAAAAGAACTATGTTGTCATTGAACTTTCGCGCAAGAGAAGTCGGAGCGAAGGTAGCCTGCTTTGGGCATACACATCAGCACTATTTAGAACTGCACAATGGAGTTCTGATGCTTAATCCGGGCGCTTTATGCAAGGGCTGCTATGCTTTCCTGGATATTGATAGGGGAAATGCGCATGCCACACTGATGCATTATAGCCAGGAAGAAACCAACCTTTTATAAATAAAGAGTACAGAGTTCAATTACCTCTGCGCTCTTTTATTTATGCTCATAAGTAAGTGTAATCAGCGATTACTTTTCTTTTGGAGATCTATTGGCTTTACCTTCCTTTTTCCGCTTTTCGGTCTCCAAACGAATAGCGGTAAAATAGATTTCTTCCTGTAATAATTCTTCGTAAAGATGAAGGGAAGTCCACTTGCTGTTATTTTCGGTGAGGACACATTTGAGTCTCACAGCAGGTATTTTTGCCTCATGAAAAGAGTTAAGAAAACTATTAATCATAGCGGAGGGGAAATTTGCGATAACTAGCATTTCTCTATCAAACCCTTCGCTCTGGTATATTGTATTTGTAGTTTCTTCCATACCTATAAGGGAAGCGATGGTTTGCTCAAAATCTTCTTTTTCAACGTGGCGTATGCGAATGCCATGGCGCATAGCGATTTGGTTGATATGTCCGGCGCGTTCACCTTTTATGTTATAGCAAAGCAGTACAGGATGTTTCATATTTTTTCCTCCTTGGTAATACTGACATTATTTGCAACAATTATCGAGAGATAAAATACTCATAAAAGAAGATTTAAATAAACATTGAGATTTAATTTAGTAGTTTTTTACTGCTTATACTTTCTTTTATGTTTGCTTCTTACCGGTAAATTTACTTTCTGTGCCATTGATTAAACGTTTGATATTAGCGCGGTGTTGAAAACCGGCCAAAATTAACAACAATAGACCCCATGCCCCATATGGCCACATACCTCTTGTGAAGAGGAGAAGAATGGCAGCTGAAAATAAGAGTGTTAAGCTGCCCAAGGAAACATATCGACTAATATAAATAACAAGTAGCGCCAGGATGCCGCTGATGAGCCCCTCTATTGGTGTCGCAAACAACAGCACCGCTGAGGAGCAAACGATACCTTTTCCACCCTTAAAGCCATAAATAAATGGCCAGTTATGACCAATGACAACAAATAATCCACTGATTAGTGATCCGTCACGACCGGCAATAAGTGTCCCTATCAACACGGCCACTGCAGCTTTCACAAAATCACCTAAGAATGTTAAAAGACCGAGTCTAAGGCCTAAAACACGTGTCATATTCGTAGCTCCTGTGCTCCTGCTGCCTAGATCACGAATATCTACACTTGCTTTGCCTGATAATATAAGTCCGGTTGAAATACAGCCAATACCATAGCCTATGAGTGCTGATAAGATGAGCTTGATAGCGATCACGATTCATCCCCCTTTTTTCGCTCTCTCAAAAGAAGCCGAATGGGTGTGCCTATAAATCCAAAAGCTTTTCTAAGCTGATTTTCCAAGTATCTTTCATAAGCAAAGTGCAGCAATTTTTCATCGTTAACAAACAAAAGAAACACTGGTGGAAGCGTGCTTTGTTGAGTTGCATAATAAATCTTTATCCTTCTTCCGCCGCTCATCGGTGGCTGAAGGGACATCTGCGCTTCGCCTATCACTTCATTGAGAGCGCCAGTAGTGATCCGTTTGCTTGCCTGTTCATAAACCTGATTGATCGTTTCCCAAATATTGATTAATCTTTGTCCACTAAGTGCTGATATAAATAAAACGGGAGCATAATCCACAAATTTTAAATCATTTAAAACTTGTTTATGATATTTTTCTAGCGTACCGGTATCCTTCTCTATCAAATCCCATTTATTAACAGCAATGATAAGGCATTTGCCTTCGTCTTTGACCATGCTGGCTATTTTTGTATCTTGTTGAGTTACCCCATCAACCGCATCGATGACAAGCAATGCCACATCACAGCGACGTATCGCTGTAAAGCTCCTAATGACGCTATATCGCTCCAGTGTGGCATCTTCAACGGCGCGCTTGCGTCTAATACCGGCGGTATCAATGATGTTATATAATTTACCGTCCTCACGCTCATGCATGGTATCTATGGCATCCCTAGTTGTGCCCGGTATATCAGACACCATGACTCGTTCCTGCATGAGCAAGCGGTTGGTAATGCTGCTTTTGCCGACATTAGGCCTCCCGATGATAGCAAGCTGAATGACTGTACTTTCGATTTCCAGTTCATTAAAAGCTTTGGGTAGTTTGCTGACAATGGCATCAAGCAAATCGCCCAGTCCAAGCATATTGGCAGCGGAAATTGGGTAGGGATCACCAAGACCCAGTTCGTAATATTCATATACGCTGTCGTCCAGACCTTTAAAATCTACTTTATTAACCACAAGTATAATTGGTTTTTTTGAAATTCGAAGCATAATGGCTATTTCTTTATCCTGATGGGTCATTCCTTCACGGGCATCAACAAAGAAACAGATAACATCTGCAGTTTCAATTGCTATCTCGGCTTGTCTACGCATTTGAGAAAGCAATACATCCTCACTTTGCGTATCAATCCCACCCGTATCAATTAGGGTAAAAGGGTTTCCCGTCCATTCACTGTCTGCATAAATTCTGTCTCTTGTCACACCTGGTGTATCCTCAACAATGGATATGCGATGACCCGCTATAACATTAAAAAAAGTAGACTTCCCGACATTAGGTCGTCCGACAATGGCTACGAGGGGTTTATAAGCTAACAATTTGGTTCTCCTTTTGTAGTTTATCTGCATTGTTCATAGCATCGAACAAAGCATTTCCATTTGTTTTAATAATGGCTATGCTGGGTTTTAGTCTGTTTCTCAGTTCAACCAAGGACATGTCGTCCAAAAAATGAGTATTTTCATTATTGAGCATATTATCAGACAGCAAAATTAAATCCGCTTCTTCGTTCTGAAGCTGCTGTACCAAATCTTGTCCCACGATTAGACCGGTCACAGTGATAGTTTCTCCAAAAAAAGTATTAATGATAGGCTTTATTTCTATCTGAAGATTCTTTGGCGCAAAAGCATCAATCCATCCTTGGAGATAAGGCAGAATGGAAGTGCCGCAAACAACAAGAACCTTCATTGGCGCAGCAGATGTCGTCAATTTTGGTGTTTCTTCGGCAGAGACTTTAAGCTGCTCCTCAAATAGACGAATCATGCCAACACCGTTTTCGATCTGAGGATATCCTTCATAATAGGTTTCTTCTGGTATTTGTGCATCTGCCAGACAAAGAAACTCATCCGCAGGATATACAAACCGACTATTGATTCTATCCATGGCAATCAATTGGAAGTCATCGCATATTTTTAAAATATCCTGAGCTTGTTCTTTGGTATAAGGCTGAAGGTTAGTTAGCCCTTCACGAAACCGCGTTAGGCCTACAGGGACCAGCGCAGCAGAAACTGCGCTTGGGCTCAAATTAAAAAGATCGTTCAAAGAGTTTTTTAGGACTTCTCCGTCGTTGATGCCTGGGCATAGCACAATTTGGCAATGAAATTGCAGTTGCTCATGTTTTAAAAGCTCTAAACGTTCCATCAATTTAGCAGCATTCTTATTATTCATCATTTGAGTCCTGACATCGGGATCAGTCGCATGTACAGATATATACAGCGGGCTGGCTTTCCTCCGGACAATACGGTTAAATTCATTCTCGCCTACGTTTGTAAGCGTAACGTAATTACCCATCATCAGCGACATGCGCCAATCATCGTCTTTTACATATAAAGTTTTGCGCATATCCGGTGGCATTTGGTCGATAAAACAAAAGATGCAGTTGTTACTGCATGATCTTGGGTCACCAATAAGAGAAGATACAAACTGAATACCAAGGCCGGTATGGGGATCTTTTAAAATATCAACTTCCCTGAGCGAACCATCGGATTTTCTAATCAATAAAGTTACATGACGATGAGCAGTGAGTGCTTGATAGTCAACTTCATCAATAAGATTCTCACCATTGATTTTTTCGATTACATCACCACTTCTTATCCCATGCCGCTGGGCTAAACTTTCAGATTCAACTGTGGAAACCGTGTACATACATACCCGCCTTTCATATGAAAGTATTATGATTCATTGCAACATAAGTGTCAAGAAAAGCATATAAAGCTAGATGTGTTTTTGCTAAACTAGAATTGCAGCAAATGAGCACGAAAAGTGTAGCACCGCAGAAGTCGTAGAAATGGACAGGAAAAAGCCATTTGTCAGCACCAATCCATAAA
>JAAZEI010000173.1 GCA_012512355.1 Clostridiales bacterium
CAGCCATATCCCAAGTACAAGGCTACCCTCTATCCTTTTCTCAGAATTTTATCCATCGCCTTCCCCTTGGCCAATTCATCAATCAGCTTATCAAGATAGCGGATCTCCCGCATAAGGGGCTCTTCAATATCCTCCACCCTGATGCCGCAAATGACCCCTTTGATCAAAATCCGCTCCGGATTCAACTGTGGCGCTTGCGCAAAAAACGTCTCAAAGTCTGTCTTTTTTTCAAGCTGCGCCTCCATGCCTTCACGGCTATAGCCGGTCAGCCAGAGGATGATTTCATCGACCTCTGACTTTGTACGGCCTTTTCTCTCGGCTTTGGCGATATAGAGGGGATAAACCGTAGAGAAAGCCATGGTGTAAAAATTGTGTTTCATGTTTTTATCCCCTTCATCAATATACTTATAAGGGTTTTAATTCCAATAGCGTACTGGTTATCCCTCTTTGGAGTAACTTGCGTTGTTTTCTATTTATATCATTGAATTAGAATCGCAGATAAACATCGACAGTGCTATGAATCAGCAACCCAGAATGCCAGATTAGCTTCCCGGAATTGTCATTACCATCAATAATATAGGCATGCTCGAGACAGTAGATCGTATACTTTCCACCTCGCAGAATTTTACTGCAATACGTCCTCAGCCATAATTATCTCTTCCAGATAGCCACCAGAATGATTAAAATAATCCCAACGAACCACCAAAAGAACATTTTACCCAGAACACCAAATATAAATTTAAAAACTCGCGCAACAGCAGAGGCAGGGCCCTTTGCGGAGCTGTCATTAACGTGTGTGGTGTTGAAATTCACCGTGTTGATATGCTCAAAATTCATATTTTGGATGCTTTGAAGATGATAATTTCGCACTGCCTTTTCAACAATAAAGGCCGTTTTGCAGTGCGGGCAGATGGCTGCATCCTGAGCTGGGTTTACCTCAATTTTAGCGCCGCATTGTGTGCAAAGCGCGGGCACAATTTTAACGTCATTTGTTTCTTTATATGTCATGTTTTCTCCTGTGCGCACAAAGGCCCAATAAGCAAAACTCTTTATGCCGCGCTTCTTTTTTAGGGCTAAGCAAATTCGATAACTTAGTTTGTTTTAAGGAGATTAATCAAGGCCTCAATCTTAAAATAAGATACTCATTTATTCGATGCTCTGCATCAAATACTGGCCGTGATCAAAAAATAAATAGATGATTACGGCAATTAAATTATACCCATTAACCCTCTAAAAGTATTTTCTTCATATTAATCAGCCCGCGGAATTGTCATTAGCCCAAGTCATTGGAAGCCTCCCAAAACTTATGCAGCAAGGGAACTATCTCCCCGTCAAACCGCACTGTCTGGACTTCATAATGCTCCGGCAGCAGCCTTTTATACCCCGCCTGGCTGTACCTGTCATCGCACAGCAGCAGCACGCCTTTATCCGCTTCTGAACGAATCAGCCGCCCGGCAGCCTGCAGCACCTTTTGCATGCCGGGGTAGCGATAGGCGATGTCAAAGCCCTGCCTACCCTCTTCATCCGCACGGGCACGGATGGCATCGCGCTGGGGGCCTATCTGGGGGAAGCCGACCCCCACGATGCACACGCCAATCAGTGCCTCACCCGGCAGGTCGATGCCCTCAGCGA
>JAAZEI010000174.1 GCA_012512355.1 Clostridiales bacterium
CGAGCAAGACAGAATAGATGAAGTATCGAGAAAAAGTGCGGATATTGCCCGCTTGCTCCAAGAACGCAGGCAGGCTATTTTTCATGGATTGAGGCTCGCTCTTGACGGGATCATCCCCCATGGCATTGAAGAAGATACAATCAGGCGAAACGAACAAATAACTCAACTTCTTTGTGACCTTGGTTATTCTGAGGACTATCTCTCTCCCATCTATGATTGCCCGCTGTGCGAGGACAGCTGCTATGCCGGTGACAGCAAAAAAACATTGTGCAGCTGTGCTGTAAAGCGTTATCAGGAACTCCTATCAGGAGAGACCTTCGCTCAGGAAACGCAGACATTCGAAAACTTTTCTGAGGCCTTCATTCCCAATATTCCCATCGCCGGTCAGGCAGTGACCCAGCGGGCTTATACGCGTTACCTTAAAGAGCAATGTGAGCTCTATGCCGACAGCCTGCCGCATGGACCCGTATTTAATCTGCTGCTGTATGGCGGCAGCGGCCTTGGAAAAACATATCTGCTTCGTTCCATTGGTGTTCGGGCAAGCAACAAAGGAATACAAACCATGGCACTGACTGCCAATGCTTTGCTCAATCACATCAGAGCTTCCTACTTTGCACGCAGCGGGGAAACAACCTTCAGCGATTATGAGCGTGTGCCTCTTCTTTTAATTGACGACTTGGGCACTGAGCCACTGTGGCAAGGCATTACCGTAGAGCAGCTGTTCGCGCTTCTTGAACACAGAATGAGCAAAAATATGTCAACTGTCATCAGTACCAATCTCAATCTTACCGAACTTGGCGCCCGCTACACAGAACGAGTGATGTCACGCCTGCTTGATGACCGCTTCAGCAAAAGGCTGGCTTTTTTAGGGGAAGATTTGAGACTCCGCCGATAATCATGAGCCCTGCATGGTGCAAGGCTCATGATTCATCTTATTTGTTTGAGCTCACCCTGAAGGGTGCTTTTTTTGACCTAATATCTGTGTTTTCCTTAATTACCAGCTGACTTTGTCAGGATCATCTGAATAACCGGCACAACCCTTTAAATCCGCAATCAGCTGAACATCTTCTTCGTTGAGTTCAAAATCAAACACTTCCGCATTTTCTTTGATTCTATCATCATTGACTGATTTTGGAAGAGGAAGATAACCGCGCTGCAAACTCCATCGAATAGCGATTTGCGCTATGGTCTTGTCATATTTTTTCGCAAGTTCTTTCAGTTCGGGAACGTCAAAGATTTTTCCCACACCCAAAGGGCTGTACGCTTCCAGCAGCATTCCTTGAGCTCTGCTGTAATCTACTACTTCATCCTGTGTTTCTCCAGGACAAAGCCGAATTTGATTAACCATTGGTACCACTGTCGCCGTTCTCATCAGCGCTGCGATATGGTGGGGATGAAAGTTACTGATTCCAATTGCTCGAAGATGTTTTTGATGATAAAGCTCCTCGAAAGCGCGCCAGGATTCCGCATTCATCTCTTCCCAATTATCTCTAAAACCCGCAGGATTAGGCCAGTGGATCAAAAAAAGATCTACATAATCTGTTTGCAGCTTCTTCATGCTTTCTTCGATAGCATCAAGCGTTTGCTGATATCCCCGCACAGTATTGGTCAGCTTTGATGTGATAAATATATCTTTGCGATCTATACCGCTTTGTTTGACAGCTGTTCCGACACTTCCTTCGTTGTCGTAGCCCTGTGCTGTATCAATGTGACGATACCCGACTTCCAGCGCACTTTTGACGCTGCTGACCGCTTCTTCTCCATCCTCCACCTGCCAGGTTCCAAAGCCTATGCAGGGGATTTTGACGCCATTTAAAAGTTTATAGGTATCAGTTAAAGATTTCATTTTTCAACCTCCTTGATTCTCGTGTTGGTGTCAATGCACTCTTGTAAGTA
>JAAZEI010000175.1 GCA_012512355.1 Clostridiales bacterium
AATGTCGCTCTCTGTAATATCTTTCAGTGGAACGTAGTACTGAACTCGGTTTCCCATGGATATCATTCTGAGGTTGGATGTTCCCAAGCCAAAGGCAAATCCTCCCATTGAAAGAACGCTTTCCTTTTCCAAGGATTGATCCACAGTGACTAGCGCTGTTTGCACGACCAGCTTTGATTGACGCTGAAGGCTATTGGCAACGCTGTAGATTGAAATGTTTGTATTGCTATTGACTTCGACTTTTGCAACCTGTTTGAGGGTTGATGTGACGGTATATGCAAGCCAGCCAAATAAACCGAGAACTAAAATGGAAAACAGAATCAAGAACGTCAGAAAAAAACGAGTATTCCTTGACAAAAAGTTGGCTTGTGATTTTTCTTCTTCTTTCATCATTGCAGGTGGTTTAATTGATTCCCGTGAATACTCAAAAAATTAATTTAAATCTCTGCGTTAAAGGGGAATACACAACGTCAACTGCTGTCACTGAGTTGGCCCCTTTTCATTGAGATATCAAATGTTTCCTATTTTTTTGGAAGCGCGCTTCCCTTTGTTAGGAGGCAGCGTTTTTTCTTTCGAAATTAACCACTCGGGGATTCCTTCATATTTCCAACTGGTTTGGATCGATTCACGAATGCGAAGGTAGTCTGCTTCTTTATCATTCACCAAAACTTCAGCAGGAATAGGCCTACCATTGTAGTTCGATGCCATTGTCATGCCGTAAGCTCCGGTGCTCATAATAGCTAACAAGTCACCCTCCTTTACTTCTGAAATTTCGCGATTCAGACAAAATCTATCTCCAGACTCACATATCGGCCCCACAACATCCGCAATGAAGTTTTTTTCGGTCCGTGATTTTTTAAGAGGGACTATCTGATGGTATGAGTCATAGAGAGCGGGGCGGATTAAATCATTCATCGCCGCGTCCACTATCACAAAATTCTTCCTCCCAGTTTGTTTGATATATTCAACTCGGGTAACTAGAATGCCAGCATTTCCTACGACAAAGCGACCGGGTTCCATGAGTATCTTAACGCCTAAAGCGGTCAAGGGTTTGAGCAGAGGAATTAAAGCTTTGGCCAGCTTTTCTGGACTGGCAAAATTGTTGCCTTCATTATGCCACCAGCTGGCGGTGCCACTCTCTAACGCCTGGTCATACACGATCCCCAGTCCGCCCCCAATACTGAAAAACTCAAGTCCGTATTCTGCTCGAAGCATGGTCACCAGAGGTGCCATCTTCTTTACGGCTTTCGAAAAAGGAGCTACGTTGGTAAGCTGAGAACCGATGTGTATTTGGATACCCTTTAGTTGGATGTTTTTATATTTGGAGTGAGCTTTTTGGTAAAGTGAAACTAATTCTTCAAAGGCGATGCCAAATTTATTCTCATAGGTACCTGTAGTTATTTTCGCATGAGTTTTTGCATCCACGTTGGGATTTACCCTAATAGCAACAGGGGCTTTTTTTTTCTGCTTTTTTGCGAGACGATTGATGCGCTCCAATTCGGGGATGCTCTCCACATTAAAAGCATATATACCCAGCTCAAGAGCAGCGTTGATTTCCTCTTCTGTTTTTCCAACTCCGGCAAACACACACTGTTCTGTTTTTCCTCCCGCATGTTTTACCTTTTTCAGCTCTCCAATACTGACCACATCGAAGCCGATGCCGATCTGGGCCATCAGATTAAGGATACCAAGACTTGCGTTGGCTTTTACAGCATAACAGAGATGGGGATTTACCGGAGCCATCGCGGTTTCAAGACGGCGGATATTCTCTACAAGGGTTTTTTGAGAGTAAACATAAAGCGGAGTGCCCGCCTGTTGAACAAGGCTTTCTACCGCGATAGATTCACAATGTAGCCTTCCGTTTTTATAATGAAAATTGTGCACAGTTTGTTCAAGGATTTGTGTTGCGATGAACAGGGAAGAATGCGGCGTGCAGAGCTCGAAGAGCTTCGTCCGCTTTTTCAAGGTCAACAATAACAGAAATTTTAATTTCGC
>JAAZEI010000176.1 GCA_012512355.1 Clostridiales bacterium
GTAACTGATCGCGAGGAAGGATGAACCTTTTTTCTATCCCTCGGGGCAATTCATTCTACAACTTACCGTATTTCACAGGTATTCGAGCTATAAATAATGCTATAATGAACAAAAAGCGTAAAAGGCAGGAATTACACGAATGAAAATAATCGTCACAGGGGCCAGTGGGTTTTTGGGTTCGCGTCTTATCAAGAAACTGGAACACCACCAGGCAGTCGGTGCTGTACGCCATGACTTTGACATCAGCCGGGAAGATGACGTCATGACCTACTTCCAGGAGCAGCAGCCTGAGGCTGTTATTCACTGTGCGGCGCTGTCGGATGTAGGAGCTTGCAGGGATAATCCCCAACTGTCCTACCAGGTCAATGTAATGGGTACAAAAAATATCGCCTTGGCTTGCAGCAAACTGAAAATCAAGCTTGTTTTTTGCAGCTCGGATCAAGTATATGTGGGACTGCCCGGGGAGGCAGCCCACGTGGAAACAGAAGAAGTGCACCCGCCTCATCCCTATGGTCAGCACAAGGTACTAGCAGAAAACCACTGCATCAATCTCAGTCCCAACAGCGTCTGTCTTCGCCTGGCTTGGATGTACGATGCCTCAGTACTTCCTGGTGAGGGCAGGGGCGGGCTCGTGACCAGCGTGCTGCAAGCCGTCCGCAATGGTGAGCCGCTTTCCTACCCGGATAATGACTATCGCTCCATCACAAATGTCTGGGAAGTTATCGGGCAGATGGACAAAGCCTTGTCCCTGCCCGGCGGCATCTACAACTTTGGAAGTGAAAACACTGCCTCCACCTGGGAAGTCGCAGCCCATATCCTGAAAACGAAAGAGCTTGCCCATGTACCTCTTTTAAAAAAAGAAAACACCTCCTCCAATACCCGGCGAAACATTCGCATGGATACGAAAAAGGCGCAAGTTCATGGGATAGAGTTTAACCTCTCACTTGAGGGCATCAGTTTGGCCTTAGCCCATCATCTCTGATAATTTTCTGCCGCCCAGGAGATGAAAATGAAGATGGGCGACGCTTTGACAGGCGTCTGCTCCGCAATTGCTGACCAGGCGGTAACCGCTTTTCGCGATTCCCTCCTGTTCAGCTATCTTTTGCGCTGCGCGCAGACAGCAGGAAAGCTGAAGGTCATCTAAATCACTGAGCGTATCCAATCCGCTCACATGCTGTTTAGGCAAAATAAGCACATGAACCGGAGACTGCGGATTGATATCACGAAGAGCATAGCAATGACGATCTTCGTAAACCTTCTGTGAGGGGATCTCTCCATTGATGATCTTGCAAAACAAGCAATTTTCCATTTTCATAAACTCCTTTTATTTTGACAGCACAGTGCCAACAAAGCGATCTTCTTTGATTTCATCAAGGCGAACCTTCGAAATCTCACCTGATTGCGCGCCTTTTGCATAAACTTCCATATAATGAGGCGTGTAGCCGGAAGCTCCCGCCTCATCTTCCTCTTCAAACAAAACTTCAGCCGTTTTGCCCAAAAATTTGAGACGAAACTCCCCGGACAGCTCCTTGCCAAGAGCAATCAATTCCTTGGCTCTTTCATCCTTAATCACCTTTGGCAGCTGCCCTGTCATGTCTGCGGCAGGCGTTCCTGCTCTTTGACTGTAGGGAAAAACATGGATTTTAGCAAAGCCGACTTCGCGGCAAAATGCCAGGCTGTCCAAAAACTCATCATCAGTCTCGCCGGGAAAACCAACTATGACATCTGTGGTGAGAGAACAATCAGGAAAGGCTGATTGCAAACGTCTTGCCGCCGCCAGATATTGCTGCGCCGTATACCTTCGACGCATGCTCTGGAGTATTCTGTCATTTCCTGACTGCAATGACAAGTGAAATTGCGGACAGAGTGATTTTACATCCGAAAGACCCTGGATAAACTCATCTGTGGCCACCACGGGCTCAAGCGAACCCAGTCGGATGCGGGAGATTCCATCGACCTCATCGACTGCCCTGATGGCATCCAGCAGACTCTGTCCATGCAGGTCACGACCAAAACTGGACAGATGAATACCAGTCAGCACCACCTCGTGATAACCAGCCGCAGCCAGACGAATCGCCTCATTTTTAATGTCCGAAACTTCCCGAGATCGGATGCTTCCTCTGACATATGGGATGATGCAGTAGGCGCAATAGCGATCGCAGCCTTCCTGTATCTTCATCACAGCACGCGTATGCCCATCAAAGTCATCAATCTCAAGCTTCTCAAAGGGAATTTTAAGCACACTGTCTACGGCCGCTATCTGCGTATCCTGCTCCACCGCTTCACGCAGCAAGCTCACGATGTCACCTCGACGCTGATTTCCTATGACCAGCCGAAGGCCGCGCCCGAGCAGCGCTTCGGCATCTTTTTGCGCGAGGCAGCCCGCGAGCACAACATCCGCCTGAGGATTTTGTTTCATGGCGCGGCGCACAGCCTGCAGGCTCTTTTTTTCACCGGTATTAGTCACAACACAGCTGTTGATGACATAGACATCTGCTAACTCATGGAAGTTTTTTGTCTCGTAGCCTGCTTTTAAAAACTGCTCAAGCATGGCCTGGCTGTCATATTGATTCACTTTGCAGCCCAAGGTGAAGAAGGCAACAGTATTCAAATGATTATCTTTCCTCTTCTGGTTAATTTTTTGTGAGTTCGAAGTCTGTCAATGGTCAGAGATTATCCTGTTATTTCTTCAAAAAAGTTGCTTGTCATCTCCCTGAGCAAAATTTAACAGCAAATGCGATCCACTCTCCACGACAAAGTGTTTCGAGGATATCATATCCACACTTTTCCAGAGCGTGCCGCACATCTTCCTGCCTGTCTTTGATAATGCCAGAACAAATAAATATCGCATCGTCTTTTAACTGACTTTTGAGCGGTTCTGATAGCATCATGATGACATCTGCCAGGATATTGGCAATGGCAAAGTCATATGTCTCACTCAGCCCCTGCAGCAAATCTCCCAACTCTACCTTTACTTGGGCGTCCAGACCATTGATCAAAACATTCTCCTGCGCTGTGCGAACAGCCAGCGGATCAATATCGATGGCCAGCACATCCTTCGCGCCCAGTTTGGCCGCTGCAATAGCCAATATGCCGCTGCCGGTCCCGATGTCAAGCACCTTGCCGCCCTGAAAGTATTTTTGTATCAGCTCAGCGCACAGCGCTGTCGTCTCGTGCGTGCCCGTGCCAAAAGCCAGGCCCGGGTCAAGGCTGATAACGATGTCATCTTTCTGAGCTTGATAGCTTTCCCAGCTGGGGCAGACCACCAACCGGGTTGTTATGCGAAAAGGTTTATAAAATCGCTTCCAGTACTCTGCCCAGTCTTTTTCAAGCACCTCGCTGGTGAATATCTCCATTTTTCCCAGATCAAAACCCGCCAAAACAGGAAGTTGAAGAAGATTTTCCCTCAGCCTGGCAATTTTTGCTTCATCCTGAAACCATGCTTTGACAATGACATCAACAGGCATATCATCAATCAATTTTTGGTCGATTAATTCCCAGTAGCCCGATGGTTTTCCGGGGTCGGGAACATCGGCGCGGTCAATAATCTGCGTCCCTTTTGCCCCTGCTCGCATCATGGCCTCAGAAACAATATCAGCCCCCTGGCTGTTGGTTTTCACGCTCAACTCTATCCAGTCCATCTATCCTCCATCAAGCAATAAAAAAAGTCAAAATTATAACCTTTATCAGATATACGGCATATCCAATTATTTTGATGCCTGAGGCCGCTGTTTTATCGTTTGATGATATCATCCCGCAGCCTGTACAATGTAGCGCCTCGGCCCTTCATACAAAAAGCATCCACAAACCACTCTATGGGTTTATCTGCGTCAAACTGGACAGCACCATAGCGCTGACCGCCTCTGCTCTCACCCTTCATGTTGGAATCAGTCCAGGTGACGAGGCCATTCTCCTCATCATAATCCTCTGTAAACACGAGGCTGTGCGCCCCGATGCCATAATAGTAATTGGCAGACATCTGAAAAAAGTCTCCCCGTTTGACTTCGCGCATAAAACCAAGAGCGCGCTCCCTGTTGCTCTCAGGGGATTCATCAGCGTTATAATAAAATGAATGCGCGGCGTAAAAGGGATTTCCATTCTGCGCCGGGATATCTTCCCAGGCGATGCCATAGCTATAAGGCTTGGACTCTTTTGCCGGCAAATTATTGGGTATCAAAAGCGGCACCTCAGGATATTCTGCCATTGCAAAATCATCCCTGTTTTCACGAAAAAGGTGAACAGTGAAGTTTTTACAAATATAAATATGGCCTGAATTGTGTGCAGGCTGCAGTCGTCCTCTTGTCTGTTCAAAGAGGGTCTGCGCCAGATCAATCATGCGATCTATCAACTCATCCCGCGCGCCTGTTTGGATTTGCGTGATTTCAGCTGCCGTCTCAACCTTATCCTCAACCGGGCCTGCTGATGCTTGTACTTGTGTCTCAGGCGCTGCTGCAGGCATCGCCGTCTGCTGAGGCTGAACGACAGTGTTATCTCCAGGGGCAAATAGTGAGACCTCTTCATCTGTTGCAAAAGCTGCGGCCAACAGTAAAAATAAGGCTAAACATATTAATAAAGCACGCTTCATGCTGAACTCCTTTTGGTCGGCAACATAAGTATCATTGAAATACTTACCATATTTATTGTACAGGGTTGAATCAAAAAGGACAATGCCTCCATCTCATACGAGCAGAGGAATGTCCGTTTTGAAAATAAAAATCTACTTGGCCCACATAGCCAGAAACATGCTCGTGATGATATCTGATACAAAAACATCATTCAAATATCCGGCCCGCATAATCTATGCAATTGCCCGAGCTACAGCTTCAAGCAGAGCCCGGACATCTTCCTCGCGCGTCGCCCAGCTTGTACAAAAACGGATGATGCTTGAATTCTCATCCGCTTTTTGAATTATCTGAAAGCCGAAGCTATCGCGAAGTTTGTTGATGACTTTATTGGGCAAGATAGGAAACTGCTGGTTGCTGGGAGAGTCTGCAAAGAAGCTGACACCAAGCTTTTCAAGCCCTTCTCGCAGTTGCATGGCCAAACTAACGGCGTGTTTTGATAAGTCAAAATAAAGGTCATCCTGCATCAGGGCCTCAAACTGCAAGCCCATCAGCCATCCTTTGGCGAGCATGCCGCCTCTTTGTTTGATGCTGTAGCGAAAGTCTGTCTGCAGATCAGGATTTAAAATCACCACCGCTTCACCAAATAATGCCCCTTGCTTGGTCATGCCCATGGTAAATACATCGCAGTACTGCGCGATGTCCTGTAGATCCAGATCGCACCCTCGCGAGGCCAGCGCATAACCAAGGCGTGCGCCATCCAGAAAAAGCGGCAATTGAAGCTCACGGCAAACATTGCTGATGTTTTTTAATTCATCCAAACTGTAGATGCTGCCAAGCTCGGTGGTGTTGGAGATATATACCATGCCGGGCTGCACCATATGTTCGTGGGTTTCATCCTCCCAGTGCTGCCTTGAGAGCATCTGAATATCCGACGCTGTGATTTTGCCGCTTTTATTAGGCAAGCTGAGCACTTTGTGACCCGTCGCTTCAATCGCTCCGGTCTCATGTGCATTGATATGCCCGGTATCAGCCGCGATGACTCCCTGGTAAGGGCGCAGAATCGAAGCGATCACAGTGAGGTTGGCCAAGGTGCCGCCTGGGATAAAATGCAATTTTGCCTGAGGCTGTCCGCACATTTTTTGCAATATCTCTTCAGATTGTCTGCAATAAGTATCTTCGCCATATCCCCTGTGCTGCTGCCTGTTGATGTCACAAAGCACTTGGAGGATGCTTTCATGCGCGCCTTCTGAATAATCGTTTCTAAATTCAATCATCTGCTTGACCTGTTTCTTCAACGCTTCCGGATTCGTTTGCATCTTCCAAATCTTCCGCTTTGATTTCCATCAATTGTTCACGATTTATTTGCTGCAGACGCGCCAGACGATTGGCTTGCCTTGAAACAGACTTTTCAAACAGGTTGCGGACACCGCGCGCATTGCCAAATCCGATTTTGTTTTGAGATTCATGTTTGATGATTTCTCGTAAGCGTTCTTTTGCACCTTCTGCCAGCACATAAGCGGATTTTTCGCAGCGCAGATAGAAGATGTCCATCAGCTCATCCACAGTGTAGTCAGGGAAATGGATAAAGCGATTAAAGCGGCTTTCAAGCCCGGGGTTTGAGTGAACAAATTCATCCATCAGCTCAATATAACCCGCAACAATGACAATGAGGTCATCACGATGATCCTCCATGGCTTTCAACAGAGTCTCGACCGCCTCTTGGCCATAATCCTGCGGTCCGCGCGTGGTCAAAGCATAGGCTTCGTCAATAAACAATACGCCGCCCAGCGCTTTTTGTATAATTTCCTGTGTCTTCAGGGCTGTCTGTCCAACATATCCTGCCACCATGCCGCTTCTGTCAACCTCCACCAAATGACCTTTTGACAGGATATCCAGGCTGTGGTAAATGCGGCTCATAATGCGGGCTACAGTGGTTTTACCCGTACCTGGGTTTCCGGAAAACACCATGTGAAGACTCAAATCCTTAACCTTGAGCTCATGCTCTTTGCGAAGCTGATTCACCCGGACCAGGTTGATGAGACTCTCCACTTCATCTTTCACGCCTGTTAAGCCAATCAGGCTGTCAAGTTCAGCCCGCAGGGCTGCGATATCCTCCTTGGGCAGAGCAGCCTCATGCTTTTCTGCTTTACCGGAATCTTTGCTCTGGGGCTTAGACTTGTCAGAGATCTCGTCCTGCGATTTTCCAGTAAAATCAATCTTGGGAACTTCAGGAAAACCGGGCGGCGGTCCAGACTCAGTTTGCGGGAATCCTCCGTTGCCAAACAGGTCATCCCCCACTGTCTCCAGTTTGCTCTTTGTCAATTGGCTGATAATCTGGTTTTGCAGCCTGAGGATTTCCTCTTTGCGGCTGTTGAAATCATTGTTGTTCATACGTTTTACCTCTATCAATGTGCTTAATGCCCTTATTATACAGGGCAACGGCATCATTGTCGAAGTTTTCCAGCACCCTCTTAACCGATTTTAGCCTTATAAAAATAAAACAGCCAATACCCTTGACCAAAAAAAGACTCCGGCAATCCAAGATGATTACCTGAGTCTTTTCTTTGAGATGACTGATACCAATGCTTCATCACTTTCAGCGAGATGTGACAAAGACAACTAACACCCTTCTGATCTATGCAAACTTTTGCTTATCCAGCCCAAACATAGTCCTGCACAATTGCTTCCCTTTGTTTGTGCGAAAAATTGTTTCAAGCGTATGCCGTATTGTCTTTTCATTGTTATCATGCTCAAAAAAATTCACCAGGAAATCTGCTTCAACCAGTATCTGATAATCAGCTCCCTGAATATCATCATAGGTATGATGGTGCGCAATGATATAACAGATACGCTCCACCATATCCTCAGGCCAGCCGATAAGAAGCTTGCGAGCTTCATCGGGCCCCAGCTCCTCCTGCAAACGCGCGGTGGAGTGTCCATAAAGCGCTGCCGCAGGTTTGACCCCCACATCGTGAACAATCCCCACCGCTTCGAGGATTTCCAATGTGCGCTCGTCAAGCTTTTCATTTTCCCCGATCATCAGTGCAAAATCACGCACCTTGAGCAAGTGCTGGATTCGTTTTGGCATCCCTTCAAAATAATCAATCGTACGATAAAGTAATTCGTCCGTCCGTTTCATCCCGTTTTACCTCCTTCACTATGATTCAAAATACAGGCATTATTATGCCCGCAGAGCCTCAAGAATGGTCTGGATCCCATCAACCGCAAAATCAGGCTGGGTCTCACTTTGTTTCATAATATCAGGAGTTGTTTCGCCGCTGAACACCAAAATACTCATCACTCCGGCGCGTTTCCCGCAGACGATATCAGTATATATTCGGTCACCGATCAGGACAGTATCTTCGGGTTTTATGCCCTTCTTCTGCATGGCCAAAAGCGCGATTTCCGGTTCCGGTTTGCCTAAAAATCGCGGCAGCCTGCCTGTGGCGTGTTCCAATGCCTGGGCGAAAGAGCCGCAATCGGGAACATAACCAAACTCCGTGGGACAAACCCAGTCTGGGTTAGTGGCCAGGTACTCTACTCCGCGATTAAGAAGGATGGAGGCATCCACCAACTTCTGATATACCAGTTCGGTATCATATGCCATTAACAGCAAATCAATCCCCTCTTCGAGTTTATCTGTGATGGGGAAGCCTTCCTTTTTAAGTTGGTTTTTAAATGACTCTGTTCCCAGGGCATAGATAAGCTTACCTTTATAATTGGCTCGCAAAAATGCGCAGGCAGCATCAGTGGATGTGAAAAAGTCATCAGAGGAACAGGAAATGCCCATACCGGTAAGCTTCTGTACATAGGCATCAGTTCCTTTAGAAGAATTATTGGTTAAAAAAATTGGCTCAGCTCCCGACCTTCGGACTTCGTGTAAAAAATCGATTGTATCGGGAAATAAACGGCTGCCCAGGTATAGGGTGCCGTCCATATCCAGCAGATACAATTTTTTATCCTTCAGTGCTTCCTGTAATTTATTGTTCATCACGGTTCTCCTTTAAATCAAAATAAATTATGCATCATCAAAATCTATGCTGTCCATTTCATGGCGCAGGTGGCTGAGGAAATAAAGTGCCAGCAGGGATAGCAAGAAAGACAGCAGCATGGGGAGGTTCAGCGCCCAAGTGGTTAAAAGCCCGTTGAGCGCACCAAAAGGGGCCGTAACCAACAAACAAAAGGACAGCGAGAAGCCAAACATGCGCGCCCGCTCTTCGTGGTCCAGCAGCAGCATTTGAAGGCTGGAAAACAATGGAATGGTTATGCTCAAGGCAAGCGCTTCCGCTATCACACCCGGGAAAACTGCCCAGCTCGCAGAAGCCGGCAGCACAAAAAGCATCAGATGCAAGCCCGATAACAGCACTAACCCCACCAACATGGGCTTGTAAAAACGACGGGCATTCAAACGGTGGGACAAAACAAAAAAGAAACCCAGCATTGACAGCGACCGCAAACCGGATAACAGCGGCAGCGCCTCTTGCGATACCCCCAGCTTCTGAGTCAGCAGCAGAGGCCAAAAATTATCTGTCGCACTGCGAATGACCATCACACAGGAGATAATGCCCAGCACCAGCATCAACGGCTTGCGGCGCAGCATCACACGAAGCACAGTAAAGCCGCCTCGGGCCGCATGAAATACTGAGCGACCTTTTAGCTGTATTTTTCTCTTTTCCCCTGCCGCGGTCTCCCTTGTAAATATCTGCAGCAAGATAATTTTGGTCACCATAAAGACAAAGGCAAACAGGAAGAGACCGCGCATGGTATTAACCAATGAAAATCGTCCCACTAGCAGGCTTGTCAGCGGCGAGAAGAAGCCTGACAGCAAGCCGGCTATGGTGGAAAGCGAATAAATGCTCACAAGCATCCTGGGCGGAGCGTCTTCAACGAGCAAAAGACCCCAGGAGTTCTCTGTGATGCGCCAGGTGCCGTTAAGTACAGCGGCCGCGATAAACCAGGCAAAGCCCTGAGCGTTCATCCAGATGAGAAAAGGAACAGCCCAGCAAAAAAAATCCACAACCGCTGTTGTCCACCGGCGTCCAAACTTATCTGTGATGGCACCACTGAAAAACGAAGAAAACATCTGACTCAAGAGGTTGACCGTGGCAACCACACCAATCTGCAGAGGATCAAGCCCCAGCGCTCCCATGTACATCGACATCAGCGGCATATAGAGATTCACCGGAATGCCCCACATGGGTTCGGTATAGATACAAACGCGGGCATTGCCCTCCAGGGTCATCAGCGCATGCATGAGTTTGTTTCGGCCCAGCAAGGCTTTAAATTTCGACATGTTATTGTGACCTCCAGCCATATTCCCCAAGTATCATACCTTCCCATGCCCCGCCTTGCAAGGTTTATTAACTGATACAGCACAATATACCAATCCAATGAGCAAGCTTGCAGCTTATTGGTATAATAAACTTAAGCGATATCAAACAGGCAGGAGGGTACTCAAATCACTTTTTTTAAAAAAGTATATGTCGTGGTTGGCTCTATTCCTTCCGGTTATGTGATGAGTTATGGACAGGTTGCAGCACTTGCCGGCAACCCACGCATGGCCAGGCAGGTCGGATGGGCACTGCATGCCTTAAAACCCGGCAGCACTATTCCCTGGCAGCGCGTTGTTACCAAAGACGGCAGGGTCACCAAGCATGCTGACATGGGAGAGAATAATCTGCAAAAGTTGCTTTTGTTAAACGAAGGCGTTGCTTTTGATGTCCAGGGGCAGGTGGAAAAAAAGCATTTCTTTAAAAGAAATGCTTGAGTGAGAATAAAGGTGATGAAATGCTCTTTAAAGCGAATCCAGGAGATCACTCCTCAGGTCTGTATCTTCAGCTGATCCTTGAGTGAGCCGTCATCATCGAAGACCAGGAAATCACTCAATTCCAGCCTTACTTCGTCACCGGGATTGAACTTATTATAATCACGGCCTTCACTGATGACACGCAAATCTACTTCCCCGATTTGTACACGATAATCGCTGGCTTCCCCCAGGTAATACTTCTTGGTAATGATAGCGGGAATTCCCACTTCACCCTTTGTCATGGTGATATTCTCAGGCCGGATAGCCACCTCTACCGCGCCGCGCCGCTCACCGGAATAAGGCAATTTGACATTTGTCCCTTTCAGGGAGATGATGCCGTCTTTTGACTCGCCTTTTAAGAAGTCAACCTTCCCCAGGAAGTCTGCGACAAATTGGTTAACCGGCTGGTTATAAATCTCTTCGGGTGAACCTTGCTGCTGAACAATCCCCCGGTTGATGAGAAAGACGCGGTCACTCATCGCCATGGCCTCTGTTTGGTCATGGGTAACATACACCACAGTGATGCCCAGCCTGTTTTGTATCTCCTTAATTTCAAAGCGCATTCCCTCGCGTAGTTTGGCATCCAGGTTTGACAGCGGCTCATCCAGCAGCAGCAGCTGCGGCTCGGCGACAAGCGCGCGAGCCAATGCAACACGCTGCTGCTGTCCTCCTGACAGCTGATTTGGGTACCGCTGGGCATACTGGGATAAGTGCACAATATCCAATACCCTGGCCACTTTGTCTTCAACTGTTTTTTTATCTGCTTTGGCGATGGTCAGCGGATAGGCAACATTGTGGTACACATCCATGTGCGGCCAAACGGCATAGCTTTGAAATACCATGCCCACACCCCGCTTTTCCGGAGGTACAAAAGTATTGCCGCCCGACACCAGCATATCACCGATGTAGATTTCGCCTGTTGTTGGTTTTTCAAAGCCTGCGATCATCCGCAGCATCGTTGTCTTGCCGCAGCCCGAAGGGCCCAGCAGGGTGACGAACTCTCCGTCCTGGAATACCTCATTAAAATCGCTCAAAATGAGGCTGGTGCCAAATGATTTTGTGACATTCTTTATCGTAACGCTTGACATGCTACCCTCCGTATCAGATGGAAAACTCGCCCTTGGTCAGGCGGTTGAGAATCAGGTTAATGAAAATAACGATGAGCAAAATACCAAAGGCCATGGCGCTCGCCTGGGGCTGACTGGTAAAAGTCCAGTACTCATACAACTGAAAACCGATTGTTTTGGTGCTGTTTGAATAGAGCAGAGTGGTCATGGCCAGTTCATAAAAACACGGGATAAATATCAGGAACCATCCTGCTGCAATAGAGGGGAAAATAAGAGGACCCGTCACCTTGCGCATGGTTGTTATCCAGGAAGCGCCCGAGACCTGGGAAGACTCCTCCAACGAAACATGAATTTGGCTGATGGCAGAGGTAACTGTTCGCATGCCCATCATCATGTATTTAACAAGGTAAGCCACGATGAGAATATAGGCTGTATTGTATATATTTACTCCAAACCGACCCTGCATGGACATAATGAGCCCCAGCGCGATTACCACAGAAGGCGATCCGCTGCCCAGGGTAATCAGAAAGTCCGGCAGTTTCCGGCCGCGGATGGTCGTTCGCTGCATGAGATAGCTCATGGTAATGGCCACCAATATGCCTACGGTAGCTGAGACCGAAGCATAGATGAAGCTGTTCTTCAAGCTGGTCATGGTCTCCGAACGAGAAAAAATGTTTGTCCACTGATGAAGGGTAAAATTGCCGGCCGCCATGAGTGACTTGCCCACGTCGATTTTAAGAGAAGTCGTGAGGATGGTGGCAAAAGGCAGCAAGACGACCAAGAAAGCAAACAGTCCAACAATGATCGTCAGCGGTATGCGCCAGGTGCGCAGATCCACAATGTTGGGGCGGGTAGATTTCCCTGATACTGTAATATATTGCTTTTTTGCCAGGACAAAGTCCGAGATATACAGAATCAGCAAAGCCAGTGTCATCAAAAAGACTGACAGCCCTATGGCGTCATTGAGCCCCTGGGTGCCTCTGCCATAGTATTCGATGATGCGAGTGGTCACCGTGTGAACGCGCCCAGGAGCCCCCACAATGGAAGGGATGCCATAAGCGCTGGCCGCGCTGACAAACACCAGCAAAGCGCCTGCGATCAGGGAGGGTGTCATGATTGGCAGCGTTACTTTTAATAGAGTTAAAAAGGGCGAAGCGCCGGAAATACGTGAAGCTTCCTCAAGGGAGGGATCCATCTTCTCCATCGCCCTGGAAATGGTAATAAAGGCATAAGGATAAAAGAAGGTGGTGAGCACCCACACCATCCCGCCCATGCTGTAGATATTTAGCGGGCCCACTGCAGACTTAAGCCCCAAGAGGGTGCGCAAAATCACGTTGATGCTGCCTACATTGGGGTTGAGCAGACGCAGCCAGGCCATGGCCCCGACATAGGGTGGCACCATGTAAGTGAGAACGAACAAATGACGGAAAAATTTCTTCCCAATCAAATTGGTTCTGCCCACCAGCCAGGCCAAAGGAAAAGCGATGACCGTGCCCATTACCATGGCGGAAAGTCCGGAAACCATGGTATTAACCAAAGCACTTCGGTTCATGTTGTAGCTAAACAGGCGCTCAAATGTTTGCAAAGAGAAGGTGCCTTGGGGTGTAAATGCTTTGTAGAGCATGTATCCCAAGGGCAATATCTGGAACACCAGCATAAAATCGACAATCAGCAGAATTAACAGCCATTTCATGTCTATGCGCCAATCGTTGGAGGAACGCATCAAAAACGCCAGCAGCAGAGAATCAATAAACAGCAGCGCACCCAGAAGCGCCAATACCTTTCCCTTGCTATTGATGATTTGGGTCAGCCTGTCGCCGCCGCCTGCGGCAATGGTCTGCGCTGCGCGAATACGCGGCGCGTTGGCCCGAATTGCTAGCCTTAAACCCGCGCCAACCTCATCACCATAAAGTTTTCCAAAACCGCTACCTGACAAAAGATGCAAGTAAAGCAAGGCTTCCTCACGCTCTAAATCAGTCTCGCTCAAAAAGTTTTCAGCAAACTCGGGTAGGGGGGCCAGGGGGTCAATGATGCCATGCAAAAGATCTTCGCGCAGAACACTTCGCTGTTGTTTTGGTAAACTCTCGACGCTGCGCTGGACTGCGATGGGGATGCGCGGCGCATCAAAAGCAAAGAGTGCTGCAATGAGACTTGATTTTGTCTGCCAGGCATCTTCACTGGATAGCTCGGCCAGGTAATCTTCAATAAGGCGGCCTGTATCCGCATCCCTTGCCATAATCAATTCATTGGCCAGATTGTTTTGGATATCACTCGCCGATTCGCCCTGAACGAAAGCCTGAAGTGAAGACACCATCAAGTCATCTTGCGCTGAAGACACATGGGCAGTCATATCAAGCGCCTGGGAAAACAAGGGGGTGAGATAATCATTCCAAGCTTTATCTTGCAGCATATCAGCCTGCTCCAAAAGAGCTTGAGATTCTTCCTCTGCCAGGGCATCCGCCTGCAGCAAAATGAGGGAATTATGGTCCATACCCGAAAGGTCCGGGTGCACGCTTTGCAAGCTTTCATATAAAGCCCGTGACAGTGCCAGCAATCTGGCACCCGATGTATTTTCAGGTGTAAGAGATAAAAGAACTTCCGCAAAGGCGTCAGCTGCACTTAAATTGACAATATTCTCTTTCACCTCTTCGTCTTTTGTGACGTCAAAAAGAAGAGCTTTCAAATCTGAAAGATTATACTCAGGCGCAACACGATGAAGCTCATTGAATATTTCTAGCGCTACACCTGCAACCCCGGCCGCACCATTGCGATAGCGAGCCAGGCGCTTTTCACCGATAGCCTCCGCAAACAAAAGACCGGACTGCTCTTTCAGCTCTCTTTCAACAATACTTTCACCGCTCTTTTTTGCTTCCTGCAGGCTGGCGCGTAAATTTTCTGCCTCACTTTGCGGCAGACTATCTGCCAGTTTGAGGATAAGCCATTCATAAGCCGGAACACCGCTATCGTTTGTCCCCAGGATCACAGCGTCAAGCGCCAGGGTGGCGCGGCTGACACCTTCTTTGAGATCATCATCTGAAGTCTCACGAAGCAAGGTTGCCATCATATCAGCACGCCGGGCGATGTCGGTACGTTTGTAATCAGAAAGCGTCTCACCCGCGTAGCGCACCCTCCGCCACAAGTTTGACAGCACCCTGTCCATGCTGCGGCTGAGTGTCTGCAGGCTCTCCTCATCAAACTTTGCCAACAAAGGCTTATCAGCCTTCAGCCCTTCCTCCGCTAGTCGTCCCGCTTTATTGATGAGCATAAAACCCTTGGCATCATCAAAGTTGGACTGACTAAGTGCCTGGGTGCCGCGCACCCCCAAAAAGATCAACAAAAGACCCAACGCAACAGCGAAAGTCAGGGCAATTTTAACACCCCGGCTGCGGCGGTGGGTCTGGGACATCAGAGGGCTGGTCATCTTGGCTCTCCTTGAATTGGCGGAGGGAACCGGGATTAACCAGTTCCCCTCCAGCCATATAATTAATCAGTATTTTTGTTTTTTACTTGCTAATGGTGACGTTTTGCTGGAAAGCAGTCTGGATTTCATCGCGCATGGTGTAGCAGCGCACCCAGTCAACACCGATATCGCTTTCAATCAATCCGTTTGTATCAATAGAATCAAAAGGCGCTTCTTCCATGCCGCTAAATACAGAGTGCATATATCCCTCAATGACAAACTGTTGGCCTTCTTGCGACAGCAGCCAATCTGTAATCGCTTCGCAAGCCTGGATGTTCATGTTGGCGCTGCGATCAGCCGCAACGGTCATGACAGTTGAGGGGATAAGAATGACGCCGTCTTCGGGGTAAATGCAAGCCAGCTTGCTGCCATCTTCTGCGCGCTTTTTAAGAACTGATTCCTCAAGAATCATGATGACTTTGCACTCACCTGTTTCAAGCTTTGTCAGCGCGGTAGAGCCCGACTCAATCATTACATTGTTTTTGCCCAGTGCTTCAAAGAACTCATAGCCATACAGATCGCTCAAGGCGGCGATACCGGCCATGGTGGTACCGGAGGTCAGTGGGTTGCCCATAGAAATCTGGCCCTTGAGGCTTTCGTCATAGGCAAACTCTTCAAAGGTTTTTGGCAGTTCTTCAGGGGTATAAAGTTCGGGATTGTAGGCAAGCACCATGTTGCAAACGCGAACCGGGTACCAGTAGCCTTCCTCGTCATAGGGAAAACGCAGCATGTCCTGCGCATTTTCGATCACATAGGAGTGGAGCCAGTCGCCTTCTTTGAGTTCCAGCGAGTAAGCAGGCTCAGCCACCAGCATCATGTCGCAGCCAAGTTTGCCGGTCTGGGTCTCACCAGCCAGCTTCTGCTGCAGAGCGCCTGTACCGCCGTAGAAGAACTCGACGTCCAGGTTTGGGAATTCTTTGGCCATGGCTTCATCCATCATGTCAATGACAAATTGGTACATGGATGTATAGATAACCACCTTGCCAGTGAGTTCCTCGTTGACAGCGAGTGCTGATGGGATAGCCAGCAGCATGGTCAGGCATAGTAAAATCGCGAGCAGTCTCTTCATGTTCCTTATTCCTCCTGTGTTCTATGACGGGATATCTTCCCGTTCCTTAGACTCAATGTATCATATCAATAAATATTTATCAAGCGATAAATAAACCATAAATATTGAGAAACGAAAGAAGCAAACAACAAAAATCCATTCTTCTGATAATTTGTTTTTTATCATGTGATGAAATCCAAGGTCCAGCCTTCGCAGCAGAGACGTTTTTCAAAAACAGTTCCTTATTCATGCAAGA
>JAAZEI010000177.1 GCA_012512355.1 Clostridiales bacterium
CTCCATAGCGAGTTTTGATAGATGGCGGAGAGAGAGGGATTCGAACCCCCGGTGCCTTTCAGCATCACTAGTTTTCAAGACTAGCGCCATCAACCGCTCGGCCATCTCTCCGCGGCTGCGCAAAGTTAATTTGAAGCGCTTGAACATAATACCAAAATAACAGGCAGCCTGTCAACCAAAAAACAGTTAACAGGCTGCCAAAAGATAAATAATTATTTATTCGTTTTCTTCGTCTTCGAAGCTCTGAGCACCATTGATATTTTGCTTGAGCATACGAAGGTCATTAAGGTGCATGGAGAAGGTGGCATCCACGTGATCGAGCAGCGCTGATAGATCTTGCTGGGTCTGGCTGCGCAGGTTTTCTGAGTGCTGGGTTGCGTTCTCCAGCATTTCTCTGGCCTGTGCCTCTGCTCTGGCCAGAACTGTTGTTTGGCTGACCAAGTCATCAGCTTGCGCCTTGGCATCTTCGATCATGTTTTGAGCACGGCTTTGCGCGTCAGCCAAGACTGCGCTTGCCTGTTCCTCGGCTTGCCTGCTGGTCTCCTGTGCATAGGTGTCGGCTTGTGTCTTTGACTGCTGGGCATAGTTGTTGGCCTCAGATACCATGCCTTGGGCCTGGTTCTGTGCTTCAGTCATGGCATCGTTGGCTGCCGTTTTGGCATCGGCAAGTATATGCTCCTCATTGCTGATGATTTTATCTGCCTTCTCCAAGGAAGGATCATAGTTGGTCACAATACGCTTAAGCGCATCAATGGTTTGGCTCTGATGAATCATCACCGAATCGGTGAACGGAACCTTCTTCGCATTTTGCAGACTGAGCGTCAGTTCATCTATAATTGAAAACACTTCGTTTCTGGGCATTGTGTGTCCCTCCTTGTTATACTGTGTGTCTAATGCTTATTGTATAGTCGATTGAGCGTTTCGTCAACTGCTGATTGAGGCAGAAAGGCAGACAAGTCTCCGCCAAACATGGCGATTTGCTTTGCCAAACTCGAGCTGACATAGGATAATTCCGGTTTTGTGAGTAAAATAACAGTTTCCAGCTGGGGTGATAGCTTTTCATTCGCCCAAGCCATTGCCTTTTCGCTCTCAAAATCTTCTACTGTTCGCAGGCCTCGGACAACAAAATCGGCGTTTTGCGCTTGCACAAAATCTGCCAAAAGACCGCTGAAGGTTTTTACTTCGATGCCAGGCACATTGCGAAGTGATTTGTTGATTAATTCAACCCTTTCTTCAGCATTAAAGCAATATTTTTTGCCGGGGTTAACCAGTACTGCAACGATCAGCCGGTCGCAAAGCTTTTTAGCGCGAACAATCAGATCAAGATGTCCTAAGGTTATCGGGTCAAAGCTGCCCGGATAGATTGCCGTTCTCATCTTTTATTGCCTCCTGTCCGATAAAATCAATGGCAGTATGCCTGTATTGCTTCGTCCTGAGCAGTAATAAACTTCTTGGTAAGCTGACTGTTTGTTTTACGCTCCGTTCAAGGATGATCTGTCCTATGTTCTCTAAAAGACCAAGATTTTCAATTTTATCAATGACCGGCTCATATGTCGCCATATAAGGCGGGTCGAGAAAAATGAAATGAAATTTCTGATTGCTGTTTGCCAGTTCGTCCAGAGCTTTAGACCAATCCATCAGCATGAGATGTGTCCTGGAATCCAGCCCTAAGCTGGTAATGTTTTTATGCACTGCTCTGGCAGCTTCCTTGCTATTATCACAGAACACTGCGAAGTGCGCTCCTCGGCTGATCGCTTCCAGCCCGAGGGAGCCACTTCCGGCAAACAGATCAAGGATAGTGGTCCCTTCTAACTTTCCCTGCAGGATGTTGAACAAAGACTCTCTTGTCGCATCCAGTGTAGGCCTTGTGTCAAGCCCTTTGGGAGACTCCAGACGGCGGGAGCGGAACTCCCCTGCTATAATGCGCATTGCTCATCACACCAACTTCTTTGGCTGCTGCTTCCGCTGCACTTGCGCCTTTTTCTCCCGGCGCTTGCGTCGCTTTGCATCCACGCTGATGGAACCATGTACACGAGCACGCAAAGACGGACCTTTTAGATATCCCAAAGCATATGACGTGGGGATAATCATGATCAGCAAAGGACTTAGTCTTTCCAGCAGCAGCAGGGCAGCGCTTGATTCTGTCCCCACCATATTGATATAAGGAAACAGCAGCAGCCTAATGATGATGCGCAGAATGCCAACAAAACCAAGGCTTTGACTCTCATGATAATAGGACAGCGCCAGACCGATATCAGCGCGGCGTTCAAAGGTTTGCACCCAAGAGGGCAAGCCCCCCAAAGAATAAAACTGTTCTTTTGTCATCACTGCAAATACGACAGCCAAAATAAAGAAAGGCAGCATGCCCACCATAACGGAATAAAAACCTTTTCCCGGGTGATAGCATCGGGCCAATTCGCTTGGAGTCAGCTGTTTGCCTTCTTGTTTTCGATTCAGTGCAATCTCTGCATAGCTTACATCATCCAGCCCGGATCTTGACCCATCGGCGTACATCAGACTGCAAAAACTGAGGATTACGGAAAGATTGAGAAATATTCGCAATAAGTCAGACTTCACCATAAGAATCTGCCCGATAAATAAAAAGATGAAAACAAGGATAACCTGATAACCAAGAATTCGAAAACCGCGCTTTGTAGCAAAAGCACTGTGCCACAAACCTTTTAGATAAGGTTTTTTAATTGAGATTGTTTGTTTTTTTGATTTGGATGGTTTGTTTTGCATGATTACTCCTCATCTGCATCAAGATATATTCTGGGAACCCGAGCTCCAATTGACAGCAGAACTTCATATGGTATGGTACCACAGATATCAGCCACTTCATCAGCGCCGATAAACTCGTCTCCCTGACCGCCTATCAGCACCGCTTCATCACCCGGCTCCAGATAGTCTACCCCGCTTGCGTCCACCATCATTTGGTCCATGCAGACAAGTCCCGTTATGGGACATGAAACACCTGCGATCAATACCCTGCCGCGATTGCTCATCAGTCTTGAATAACCATCCCCATAGCCAATGGCGAGGGTCGCAATCTTCATCGGCCTTTGGGCAGTAAATGTGCAGCCGTATCCGACAGACTCACCTGCCTGAATGGTTTTGACAAAAGAAACTTCAGCTGTCAGCGTCATACATGGGCCAAAATCTACTGGACTGTTTTTGGGGGGGTAGCCATAAATACCGATGCCCGCGCGCACCATGTTAAAGCTCGCTTCAGGCTTAAATATAATGCCGCCTGTCGCTGCAGCATGCAGCAGAATGTCTTGAGGCAGCATGGCTGAAAACACCTCAAAACGTCTGATTTGCTCATCAGTATAATAGGAGCTGCTGTTGTTCGCATCAGCGAAATGAGTGAAAGCACCACAAATATGCACATCATGAGCAGTTCTTAACAGATCCAGCGCCAAAAGCAAATCGTCTTGTGAATGTATACCAATGCGATTCATGCCTGTCTCAAGCTTGAAATGTGCCTGTAGGGGCTTGCCGGCTCTTTGTGCTGCAAGCTTTGCCATTTCTATGCTTTGTATGCTGGGCAAAGTGACAATAAGGTCATGAACAGCCGCGGCATCCATACCGGCTTGATTCAATGCGCCAAATATCAACACAGGCAGCCTAACACCGGCCTCTCTGATGGTGATGCCTTCTTCTGCAATCGCAACCCCCAGGCATTCGATTCCCTCTTGCTCTGCCAAAAAACTCATCTGTGTCAGACCGTGCCCATAAGCATCTGCCTTAACGATCAGCATCAGCGCCGCGTTGTTTGGCAATAAAGAACGCATTTTTCGGATGTTGCGCCGTATGCCCGCCAATGAAATTAGACAGGATGTTTTTCTCAGCTGCTGCATGGTGATTATTTAACGACCAAGTTGAGAAGCCTGCCAGGCACAAAGATGGTCTTCACGATCTTTTTCCCATCAAGCAGCGCCATAACTTCATCGCTCACTGGCAAAATCTCTTCGCCCTCCAGCTTGGAAAGAGAACTTGCCACCATTAGTTTGCCTTTGATTTTCCCATTGATTTGAACGGCAATTTCAACCATATCACTTTGCAGTTTGTTTTCATCATATCCAGGCCAGGGCTGCATATAAATCGGATCGCCATAGCCCTGTATCTGCCACAACTCTTCGCAAATGTGAGGGGCGACAGGACTTAGTATTTTTAGAAGTGCTTTAAATTCATCCGGCCTGACGATGCCTGCAGCATAAAAGTCATTGACCAGACTCATCATGGCAGCAATGGCCGTATTGAACTTCATGCGCTCATAGTCCTCTGTAACCTTTTTTAAGGTGCTGTTAACAGCCACTTCCAGTCCTGGGCTTAAACCTTTGGCTTTTACGTCCAATATTTCCTGCAGACGCCACAAACGATCAAGGAAGCGTTTGCATCCTCGCGCGCCGTTATTGTTCCACGGAATAGCCTGATCAAAGGCTCCCATGAACATTTCATACATACGGAAAGCATCGGCTCCAATTTCATCAATCATAATATCTGGATTGATTACATTGCCTCTGGATTTGCTCATTTTTTCGCCATTTTCACCTAAGATCATGCCATGACTCGTGCGCTTCTGATAAGGTTCGGGTGCTTTAACCTGCCCAATATCATGAAGAAACAGGTGCCAAAATCTGCTGTATAAAAGATGAAGGGTTGTATGCTCCATACCGCCATTATACCAATCAACGGGCATCCAATAGTCCAGAGCCTCCGCTGAGGCAAAGGCACTGTCATTGTGTGGGTCACAATATCGCATGAAGTACCAGCTGCTCCCCGCCCATTGAGGCATGGTATCCGTCTCCCGTTTTGCGGCACCGCCGCAAACAGGACAAGGAACATTCACCCAGTCGGTCATCAGAGCCAGCGGACTCTCGCCGGAATCGGTCAGTTCGTACGCTTCGACTTCAGGCAATATCAGTGGTAAATCAGACTCTTTCAATGGAACCGTTCCGCAATTTTCACAGTGGATAATGGGAATGGGTTCTCCCCAATAACGCTGGCGGCTGAAGACCCAGTCCCTCAGCTTATAATTAACTTTGCGATTGCCAATACCCTTCTCAATAATGAATTGCATCATTTTTTCTTTGGCATCAATGACTGTCAAGCCGTTAAGAAAACCAGAATTGACCAGAACCCCTTCTTCAATATCTGCATGAGCGGCTATGCTGACATCACCGCCGGCCACTACTTCAACGATGGGCAGTTTAAAAGTGTTTGCAAACTCCCAGTCCCGCGCATCATGGCCGGGGACTGCCATGATGGCTCCTGTTCCATAGCTCATCAGGACATAATCGGAAACCCAAACCGGTATCTCTTGCCCATTTGCAGGGTTGATAGCAACAATGCCTTTTATTGGCAAGCCAGTTTTTGCGGTAACAAGCTCTGTCCTCTCAAAATCACTTTTCTTGCCCGCCTGTGTACGGTAATCAATAAGATCGGTCAAATTTGTGATTCTGTCTGACAATTTTTCAATTAAGGGGTGTTCGGGCGATACCACCATATAAGTTGCCCCAAACAGGGTATCCGGACGTGTGGTAAACACCTCAAGGTCTGTATCACTGTCTTTGATTTGGAAAGTAACTTCAGCCCCGTCGCTCCTGCCTATCCAGTTGCGCTGCTGCGATTTGACACGGTCAATAAAGTCAACCGTGTCAAGTCCATCAAGCAATTTTTGCGCATACTGGGTGATGCGAAGCATCCACTGGTTCTTAACTTTCCGAACGACCTCGCTGCCGCAGCGCTCGCATACGCCATCAACCACTTCCTCGTTTGCAAGACCAACCTTACAGCTGGTGCACCAGTTGATGGGCATCTGGGCTTTATAGGCAAGGCCATGCTCAAAGAGTTTAAGAAATATCCACTGCGTCCAGCGATAATAATGTGGATCGGTGGTGTTAATTTCACGGCTGTAATCAAAGCTGAAGCCTATGCGCTTTAGCTGTCTTCTGAAATGATCGATATTGTCTTTGGTCACTTTTGCCGGCGGCACATGGTTTGCTATGGCATAGTTCTCAGTGGGGAGACCAAAAGCATCCCATCCGATTGGATACAGGACATTAAATCCCTCCATCCTGCGCTTTCTGGAAATGATATCAAGAGCAGTATTGCTGCGGGGATGACCTACATGAAGACCAGCTCCCGAAGGGTAGGGAAACTCAATCAATGCATAAAATTTGGGTTTTGAAAAATCATCTTTCGCAGTGAAAGTGTTATTTTCTTCCCAAATTTTCTGCCATTTTTTTTCAATTATATCAGGTTGATAAGGCTGTAAGAACATACTATTTCCTCCTTGTATAAACAAGACAAAGTATAGCCATTTTCATATACATTGTAAAGGATGACGACTGCGTTGATTGTTGACAGTCAATTTAGCTTGCACTATACTCCTGACAATGCATAAAGATGCCAGCAGAAAGGAATTTTCCATGAAGAAACAGTTTCTTTGTTTTGCGGGGGCTCTTTTCCTGATTGCCTTTTTGAGTTCTGCTGCAGCGCAAGCACCAGACATCAGTGAGCAGACCAGGTTTGAAGCAAGGAGCAACCAAAGATACTTACACCGTCTGACAGACCGCAACTATAAAAGCGCTTGGTCAGGAAGCAAGGGGCAAGGAGCACTTGATATCATCAGCCCTACCCCTATTCACGGTCTGTATATTTGCTGGCAGCAACAGCCAAGAGCTTTCTCTATCCAAACCATCAGCAATAATCAGGTATCTGCAACGAACTATATTGAGAGCGCAGAATTTGTTCATCAATATTACCCGCTGCAAGGCCAGACGCACATACGTCTGGTGCCTGAACTAGATAACGGAAAAAACTTCTCAATAGAAGAATTATTTGTTCTGGGAAATGGCGATGTACCTTCCTGGGTGCAGCAATGGCAGCCAAGCCATGAAGATGCAGACCTGATGCTGCTTTTCGCGCATCCTGACGATGAGGTATTATTTTTCGGTGGATTGCTGCCTTATTATGCCAAAGAACGCGGCTTAAAAGTATTGCCTGTATTGTTTACCGATGCAGGCGCAATGCGTCGCAGCGAGCTTCTCAACAGCCTTTGGAGCCTTGGTATCGAACATTATCCTGTGATGGGTTCCTTTCCTGACTTGTATGCCAACAATCTTGAACACGCTTATAAACGTAACGGCAAACGTAAATCCAATGATTTTTTGACAGAAATAATTCGCAAACATAGACCCGAGGTGGTTGTCACCCATGACATCAGGGGTGAGTATGGTCATGGGGTTCACCGTTTATGTGCGGACATCGCCATCAATAGCATTAAATATGCGATGGATGAATCACGTCACCCCAACTCTTATCAAGAATACGGGCCTTTCCAGATAAAAAAATTATACCTTCATCTCTACCAAAGAAAAGACCGCGATGTCAGTATTGAAATGGATTGGGACCAGCCGCTTGTTTCCTTTTCGGGAAAAACAGGTTTAGAATTAGCGGTCAATGCCTATCGGCAATTTCACCTTTCCCAGCACCGTTACGAACAATACAGCGTTGAACCGCGCGAAAGCCGGCATAGCAGTTATCGCTTTGGTTTATATTACAGCGATGTAGGAGATGATATTCTAAAAAACGATTTCATGGAGAATGTTGTGCCTGACTATATGATAAAAGATGAAATATTTACGGAGGATAAAAGATGAAGGTGCTCGTTACCGGAGGAGCCGGGTACATAGGCTCCCATACCTGCCTGGAATTGCTGCGTCAGGGGCATGATATCGTGGTGGCTGACAGCTTGTATAACGCAAAACCCGAAGCGCTCAAGCGTATCAGGGAGCTGTCAAAACGTGATTTTCAATTTTACGAGATTGATATCCGGAATGAAGCTGAGCTTGAAAGAGTATTCGCAGAACATGCCTTCGACTGCGTTATTCATTTTGCCGGTTTAAAAGCGGTCGGTGAGTCAGTCGGACTTCCCCTGAAGTACTACGATAATAACGTAGGCAGCACCATTACCCTCTGCCGTGTGATGAAAAACAACAAGGTAAAGCGTATTATTTTTTCGTCATCAGCCACTGTGTACCGGCCTGGCGTCTTGATGCCTGTTGATGAAACAGCAGAGCTTGGCTGCAGCAGCCCCTATGGCTGGACGAAATTCATGTGTGAGCAGATTTTGCGAGATGTCGTCACAGCTTACCCGGACTGGTCAGTCGTGTTATTGCGCTACTTCAATCCTATTGGCGCAGATCCTTCCGGCCGTATCGGTGAGGATCCGACAGGCATTCCTAACAACCTCCTGCCATTTGTCACACAAACAGCCCTTGGCCGTCATGATAAGCTGCAAATCTTTGGAAATGATTACGCTACGCATGACGGAACAGGCGTGCGTGATTATATCCATGTGGCAGATTTGGCAGACGGCCATGTCGCGGCCCTTCAATTCGTCATGAACCATAAAGGATGCGAGGCCATTAACTTGGGCACCGGCATTGGCTATAGCGTACTGGATATCGTCAATACTTTTGAAGAAGTGAATAAGGTCAAGGTTCCTTATGTCATCTCCCCCCGCCGTCCCGGTGATGTGGATGCGGTTTATGCTAAACCCGATAAGGCAAAAAAACTTTTAGGCTGGGAGGCCAAACGAACCCTTGACGATATGTGCCGCGACTCCTGGCATTGGCAGAGCAACAATCCCCAGGGCTATCAGGAAGGCTGACGCCGCGTACGCCAGTCCAGCATTATGAGAGTACTTAAAAGGCTGTATGAACTAAACCACACAGCCTTTTTAATGCTTTTTTACCCCAGATATTAATTTATCAAGTCGTGAAAACGGGCAGCTTCTGGGAGGATATTTCCATGCTGACAGCTTTTGCACCTCGGCATAGCTCAAGCATCTGACTGGACATCGCCGCAGATGCCATCTCACCCGGCGTCAGAATCATCGACTTTCTGCAGGATAACACCTTGTCATCCGCTTTGACCACAAGGTAGTGATTTCTGAACACTTGGACCGGCCTAAACATTAGGCTGATGGAGAAATCAATGGGAGCATCAGGTAAATTAAGGCGCTGCGGGACTGTTCCACGCACACCCGCGCCATCCGTAACAGGGATCGATGTGCCTTCCCAAGCCTTACCTTGGACGTAGGCAGCTGCTGCGCGGCCGGCCACTGAACTTTCTTCTGATACATGATCAACCAGGTCATGCACATGCAGCACATTGCCACAGGCAAAAACACCCGGGATGTTGGTTTGCAGAGTATTGTCTACAATAGCTCCTGATGTTGCGGGGCTTATTTCAACACCTGCGCCCATGGATAATTCATTCTCTGGAATCAAGCCGACTGAAAGCAGCAAAGTATCACATTCAAATACCTGCTCTGTTCCGGGAATGGGTTTGCGATTTTCATCTACCTGGGAAACCGTTACGCTGCTGACACGCTCGCGTCCCTGAATATCAGTCACTGTGTGGCTAAGCAGCAAAGGGATATCGTAGTCTTGCAGACACTGGACAATATTGCGGTTGAGCCCGCTGGAGTATGGCATTAATTCTACACAAGCCAGTACTTCGGCTCCTTGCAGCGTCATACGTCTGGCCATAATCAGTCCAATATCACCGGAGCCCAGGATCACAACGCGGCGTCCGGGCATATAACCTTCAAGGTTGACAAAGCGCTGTGCTGTGCCTGCGCTATAAATACCCGCTCCGCGGGTTCCGGGTATAGCCAAAGCACCACGCGGACGCTCGCGGCATCCCATCGCCAGGATCACGGCTCCGGCCTCAAACAGCTGCAGCCCACCTTCTTTGCTGATAGCTGTTACTAACCTTTTTTTACTCACTTCAAGGACTGTCACGCCGGTGCGGATGTCAAGATCAAGTTCTTTGGCCATATCAACATCGCGCTGGGCATATTCGGGTCCTGTCAGTTCTATTTTAAAACGATGCAGCCCAAAACCATTGTGTATGCACTGCTGGAGAATACCGCCCTGGAAATCTTCGCGCTCGAGCACAACAATGCTTTGAATACCTGCTTCACGCGCTGAAATTGCAGCAGCCAAACCCGCAGGACCAGCCCCAACAATTAAAATGTCAACTGGAATTTTTTCAATACTCATGCTGATTGTCCTCCGGATGAAAATCGCTCAGCTTCCCGACAAGCAGTCGACTCTCGCCGCCAAACTTAGTAACTTCTTCGAGTTTGATGTGCAGCTCTTCGCTTAAAATCTCTGCAATGCGAGGGCTGCAAAAGCCTCCCTGGCAGCGGCCCATGCCAGCGCGGGTGCGCCGCTTCACGCCGTCAATGTTTTTTGCGCCAACACTTTGGCGGATAGATTGTCTGACCTCCGCTTCTGTGACCATTTCGC
>JAAZEI010000178.1 GCA_012512355.1 Clostridiales bacterium
AGGGAAAGATATATATTTCTGTATCCCAAAAATAGTGTCCTTCATACCCTTCGCCGGAAAGCCCCTTGGCAGCAATGCTGCTGACTTCATCCCTGCCGCACGAGCAATAAAGGCTATATAAACTATAATCAAGGCTGTTTTGCAGCGCTTCGTCACCTTTGACCAATACCCGCGAGTTTTCCCAGAATTCATCAAGTATTTCTCTCTGAGCCTTCTCATAAAAAGCAGCACCGTTTTGCAAAGCATCCCTGACTGTCTGGCGGGCTTTGGATGCAGGGTCATCATGCCGCCTGCTGTCTGCAAATGCCGCAAATAAAATAAAGACAAGGTTTTCACCCTGCGACATGTTCCCATCGGCCTTTGCAGTCAATCTATCGGCTGCACCATCAACTTGCAGCTTAAAACCTCGCGGCGGCAGATAAGAAACCGCAGCGGCCAGCTTAAGATTTGAAGTCACGGTTCTTGACTCGATGAGACCGCCTTGTTCGTCCACACGGACAGTCTCTACCACCAGATGCTGCAACCTTTCAGCTGCTACACGGGGATCATTTGCGTCGGCGTAATTGCTGACATTGCCCAGAACGATTGATTCAAAGCGTATTTTGCCTGAAAAATTCAGAGCCTTCACAGCATACTGCAGGAAAAAAAGTTCAGGTACAAGAAGGGAGGCCATTCTCCGGATGCTGATCTGGACTTCCTTCCCTTTGGGTGAGCGCCAGTGGATCAATCGCTCTGCAAAACCATGTTTCATATCAAGGCGGCGGCAGTACCCAAGCACCTCACCCTCAGAAGAGGGCAAAAACTGTTCACCCTCAATATAAAGCTTGATTGTCTGCACATCCGTCAGATTGACGATGCCCTGCTGAGTTTCAGGAAAGCCATAGAGTTTTTCACTATAGCGGATTGGCTTAATATCATAAAAGGCATTCATATAAGTACCCCGAATGCTGGGTATACCTTGTACTTCCCCTTCTTCAGGGCAGGCCCGAATGCCGATGTAACCATTTGCGGTATGAAAAAGACTTTCTTCTAAAGCATTTTTTTCCGGCTGATAGCCCTCGAAAATCAACTCCATTGCTTCATGGCCTCCTTTTTAGGTACAAAGAACCAAAGCCCGCCATTGAAGGGCTTATCATTCTATAAATAATTAGCAGCTTAAATTTGCTTAATAACTTAGAACAAGAATTGAGATTTTAGCATCTGTTCATTTGTCTTGTGAGTGCTTACTTGATTGCGCCTTCTACCATGCCTTTAATAATGAAACGCTGAGCAAACAAGAATAATACGATAATGGGAGCCATCGCCAAAAGCGCGCTCGTCAGTATCAGATCCCACTGCTTCAGGTAAGCTCCTGCAAAGGCAGTAACTGCCAGCGGGATTGTCTGCACCGCGCCGTTTGACCCCAGGATTAGCAAAGGCAGCAGATAGTCATTCCATATCCAGATGCCGTTTAAAATGAGTACAGTGACAAAAGCCGGTCTCAGCAAGGGCAGAACAATTTCAAAGAAAGTTCGTGCCTGGCTGCAGCCGTCAATGGTGGCGGCTTCTTCCAGTTCAAGCGGAACATTTTTGATGAAGCCGTGCAATATAAAGATGGTCATAGAGCTGCCAAAGCCAAGGTAGGCAAAGACAATGCCGTGGTAAGTTCCAAGAAGCGGAAAACCAATGAAATCGCCCATCACCTTAAACCATCTCACCAAAGGAAACATCACGACTTGGAAAGGGATCACCATGGCCGCTACAAAAGATAAGAAGACCACGGTGGTCCAATTAGATTTGTTGCGCACCAATACCCAGGCGCACATCGCCGAGAAAAATGAAACAACCGTCAGTGAGAGTACTGTGATGATGGCACTGTCAACAAAAGCACCCAAATAATCGACTGTTGGGTTGTGAAAGATAGAATTGATATTGGTGACGATCTGGCCCCAATCAGATGGCAGGGAAACTGGGCTAAAGATAATTTCCTTGGCAGACTTGGCTGAGTTGATTACCACCAGCGCAAAAGGCAGCATG
>JAAZEI010000179.1 GCA_012512355.1 Clostridiales bacterium
CGCTTGGAAATATAAACATTGATCTTGGATTTACATTCCATCCGGATAAATGAGTCAGAAAAATTATATATCCGAATCCTATATTTACTGCGGTCTGCCGTGCCGGAGATTTTTTCATGCAATGCTTGATTTGATAAAGTGTCAAAATAAAGAGACCGAATATGATACTCATTGTTTGAAACTGCATGGATATCAGAACCTAATACCTGGCTTAAAAGCCGGGAGAGGATTTGATATTGTCTGATAGATATATAGTATTTTAGCTCGTGACGAGCGTTCATTGCCATCGTTTTTTAAATAGTCGACTCATTCTGACAGGAAACGAGCGTAGCATCATGAACACCGGCGATATCCAACATATGGCTTACGATATCTGTGCGTTGGTGCAAGCGCAAATCCACTGTCATTTCTGCGCCGGAACGGGTGATGGTCTTGGAGCGAATTCGGTAGGCCCGAACACCGCGATGCAATTCGGCATCAATTTCTTGTTCGGCAGAAGGGTCATAGTGGAGTACCAGCAAATAGTTTTCCGAAGAACGTGTGCGTACAAAAGAAAGGCCCAGCATGATGACTGAAATTCCCAGGACAACCCCCATTGCGATGATATAGGATTTTGTTCCTATAATAATACCCATGGTAATTGCCCAAAACATATACGCTGTATCAATTGGCTCTTTGACAGCTGTACGGAAACGCACAATAGACAAAGCACCGACCATGCCCATAGAAAGGGCTACGTTTGAGCCAATGGCCATAACAACAGGACCAGTCACCAAGGTCAGTAAAATCAGCGTAGTGCCAAATGTAGGGTTGTAGATAACGCCCTTAAATGTCCGCTTGTAGACGGTAATTATTATGAGACTGCCAATAAGTGAGAAAAACAAAACCAGGGCAACGTCCATTGGGGTAAAACGAGAAAATTGATCCGTCCACCAACTGCTGCCCACGATGTCGTGTTTTGATAAAGTTGTCTTCTCTGTTAACAAAGCCAGTGTTGTCATACTATCCTCCATTAGAATCGCGTTCACATACTTTGCCATTATACAGCAAACCTAGGCAAAGTCCAACATCGCAAGTGCGAATAAAGCATTCATTGGAAAACAGAGAAATATAAAATCTTTGATTACAAACTGCGTAGGCAGGGTACAATTATATGACAATAAGAAAGTGTCGGAAAGGCGGAGGAAAGATGTCAGTTATTACATTAAATCAACAGAATTTTGAAACAGAGGTATTGCAATCAGATGTTCCGGTATTGGTAGATTTTTGGGCAGAATGGTGCGGTCCCTGCCGTATGGTTTCCCCTATCGTTGAAGAGATTGCCAATGAAAATAAAGAAGTTAAAGTAGGTAAAATCAATGTAGATGATCAGCAGGCGCTCGCACAGCAGTATGGTGTTCGCAGCATCCCTACACTGATCGTTTTTAAAAATGGAAGCATTGCCAAAACAGCAGTTGGCGCACGTCCGAAAGAATCTATTTTACAGATGCTTTCATAATCATTTAGTCAGTAAAATAAAAAGCCCGGTGCAATTTAACTGCACCGGGCTTTCAAATTGAAAGAATTTAAATTTGAGAGAGTTTATCGAGTTCAGATTATTTAGCCAAACTTGCAGCTTTTACAAGCACTTCAATAAATTCACTCACGTTCATGGTCACTGTTGCGGTCAGGTCAGCAACATCTGGAACCGAGGGGTGATCTTCATTGGCATTTTTTGTAGGCATGTTGGCAATCTCGTCTACAGTCTTGCCAATACAATATTCTTCAAATGCCGCAATCTGCTCAAACCATTCTTTACCAATAGGACTCGCTTTTATCATCCCATATGCATCACCTTTATCAATCTTGGAAGGGATGGCAGTGGTGTAATCGCCTTCAATGAGTTTGCCTTCTACATCAAATTTAATTCTGGGTTGCACTACGTCAAAACGGACAGATTTAATGAGACCATTATCATCAAGAACAACGGAACAGGAAACAGAATCAATAGGCGCAACACCTTCATACATTTCACCATCTTTTATTTCAGCGTTTTTGACAGCGCCAAAAGTGGTGATGACAGCAAGACCATGAGTATCTGCCAGAGCAACAGTGAGCATGCTGACCATCAGCAGGGCCATGAGAACCAGTAAGATTATTTTCTTCATACAAATCTTTCTTTCGCAGTTAATCCAAAAAAATTATATACTTCAGAAAAAGC
>JAAZEI010000180.1 GCA_012512355.1 Clostridiales bacterium
CTTTGGGCCATCACATCCGGCACCCGAAAGGAGCCCCCGATCTCAACCAATTCACCCCGGGATACAATGACTTCCCTGCCATGGGCCAGGGAGGACAGAATAAGCAGCACAGCCGCCGCGTTGTTGTTGACCACCAGGGCGTCCTGGGCCCTCAGGATCTCCTTGAGCAACTCCTGTGTGGGGACCAGGCGGTCACCGCGCGAGCCGGACAGACAGTCAAACTCCAGGTTGGTGTAATGGATGGCGGCTTGCCTGGCCGCTTCCCCGGCGCACAAGGCCATGGGCGCGCGGCCCAGGTTGGTGTGCAGCAGGATGCCGGTCGCGTTGATGAGGGCGCGATGGCTCGTTTTCTCTTCCTGCTGCAAAAAGAGCCCTGCTTCTCTGATAAGGCGCACCGCATCGGGCGTGATCTCCTGGCCTGCCAAAATCGCCGCGCGCAGATTGTCAGTCGCTGTCCGGAGGGCTTTGGCCGCCAGGCCAGGGGTATAAGCTTTTGCCAGTTCCTGCGCCTGGGGCAGACAGAGCAGCTGCGAAATGCCGGGAATGCCGCGCAGGAGCGATGAGGATGGCTTCATGTTGGTCTCCTTCTTTTAAAACAAAAAAACTCTTTTGATTGTACCATAAGCGGCTTGAGCGGGCGACGCGGGATCTACAGGCAAAGAAAGATAAAACGCCTCCCGTCTATCGCTGACAGCAGGACGCGTCTTATCGAAGTTTTTCTTCAGCTGATGAAGCCTCCCTTTTTCAGCGCTTCCACTGCGCGGGTGAGGTTGGTGTCTGACACCAGAACGATGGGGCCCGTACAGCCCATCCCGGATTGCGCGTAGATGCCCTGCCGCCAGAGAAGGCTAACCGCGCTGTCCAAATCCATCACATCAATGCCGGCAATGTCCATGGTCACCGCTTCAGCGGCAGGGGCGGCGGGCGGGCTGTCTGCTGTGATGGCTTTACGCGAGTCGACATTCTTTTTGAGTAGTTCTTTTAAGCCGGCTTTGTTGGCAGAAGTATATTCTTTAGCGGCGATGGCCTTATAATTGCTGTTTTCCAGGGCAGCGCCATACTGCAGCGCCCCCGAGATGACGGCGGCGCCGCTGGCCCTGGATACAATCAGCACCAGCCTGTCATGATGTTCCCCGATGCCGGGGCCATAGCCATAGCCCAGGGACTCGTACTGGCCGCCGCTGGCAAAACCCGACAGCATTTTGATAACAAGATTGCCGGTGAGACTGTCGGTCACCAGGATATCGGGGCTGCCGGATAAAACATCATTGCCGCGCATGAGGCATCCGCCGTCTAAGCGCATGGAACTTGCCAAGCGGATGGGATAGCCGTTTTCGATGAGCTTTTTCAGGATCATCTCCGTTTGCCGCGCCCCCTCAATGTTGAGGATGCCCAGGCTGGGGTCCACCTGCCCGCAGGCTTTGGCCGCGATGACGCCTGTAATGGCGCCAAGCACCATCGCCTCCACACGGTCAGAGGATGCAGTACCCGTGGTGGTGGCGATAAACATTTCGCGCCCATTGGCCGGGATGACGGCGCGGCCCACGGTAGCCACCCCGATGGGAAAGGGATAATGCATGGTCACAGCACCGGAAACAAGGCCTTCATCCAGCATCTTCTCCATGATTTGGCGCGCCTCATCCTCGCTGCCCGCCTTCACATGGCTGAGGCCTTCCGATTTTTTGGTACCGATGTACACCACATCCACGCCCTGCCTCGCAGCCAGGATGGCGCCCTGCAAGACATTTTCTTCGCCCAATTCGCTGCCGATGCCAACCAGCGCCATTTTGGGCCCGCCTACCAGTCGGCCGCTTTCCAGCGCCTGCGCAATGTCCAAAA
>JAAZEI010000181.1 GCA_012512355.1 Clostridiales bacterium
ACCTTAAGCTTTGAATAACTTGACTCCAGAAATCAGCGTTAACAGCTATTTTCTCAAGAGTTGTTCCAAAATTATTGGGACCAGTAATCCGGTAAAGACAATTAACAGCTCCGATAGATGAATTTCGAAGGGGTTGTACCAAATTCTTAAGAAGGTCTTGTGGAGCCAGGATATCAGCGTCACTTACCACCCAAATATCGCCGATTGCCTCAGGAACCATTTGAATGAGTGAAGAAACCTTTTTGTTATGCCCTTTTTGTTCGGTGCAGAAGATAATTTTAATTTCTTTTTGAGGGAATTTTGCGAGAAGATTTCGTAATGGGGGAACAACAGGATCGGCCGGATCTGCAATCCCAAATAAAACTTGGACGCTACCCGCATAATCCTGCTCAAGCCATGAAATCAGACATTCCATTGTTCGGGGCTCACATCCTTTCAGCGGCTTAAGTAGGGTTACGGATGGAGTGTATGGCGTCTCATTGAGGCGCGAGTGGAGAGGGTAGCGAACAGCTTCAAACCACTGCCAAAGGAGAACAAAAAAGCTGACAATGCAAAAACCTCCTAAAATAAAATCCGAAACCATCATGTGTTTTAGACGTCAATGGTTCGATCATTATCATCATCCGGTCTGAATGGGGGTGGCCGATTATCATTATTTTGCTCGGACTGAGAAACTCGTAATAAGAGCTTTTTCTTCCCAATGATAAAGTTGGTCAATGTTGAAACAAAACTGATAATGAGTCCGCCGAAGAGTGCGGAAAGAAAGCCATCCACATGAAAGGAAGGAATGAAAAAACCAACCAGTGCCAGTAATGCAGCATTGATAAAAAAATAGAACAAACCTGCGGTGATCATCAGGAAAGGAAAAGCCAGAATAATCAGTATCGGTTTAAGGAGAGTGTTTAGAATTCCTAAGGTGAGAGCTGCCAGGATGAGCGTCAGGTAGTTATTTTCGTAGCTAATTCCGGGCACTACATTTGCAGCAACAAGCACCGCAAGCGTGTTTACCGTCCATGTGATGAATCGGCTTAACGTGAAAATCTTCATACTCGATGGTTGTCAACTCTCTGTGGCGTGAGGTTGGCACATTAAATAATTTGTTTTGCTGATGGATTCAATCGTTGTTTTTTCCAGTCCTGGTGGCAGTAATGCAAAACACCCTGGTTTTAAATTGAGAGATTGACCGTTTCCCGAGAGGATGAGCTCACCGGAAATAATACCCAAAATAACGGGGACAGTAGTGGTGATATAAAAACGCTGGTTTTTCTTTACCAGGTATTCATCACAGATGAAAGCAGGATCATTAACCAGGAAGCGGGAACTCAGTGTTTTATTTCTGGAAAACTTTGATTGAATCAAAGGGGGCTCGACGTAGTTGAAATCAATACTCTTTAGAGCTTCCTCTAAATGGAGTTTCCTAGAGTTCCCTTGAGAATCCACGCGATCCCAATCATAGGCACGGTATGTGGTGTCGGAATTCTCCTGAAACTCGAATACCATAGTTCCAGCCCCTAACGAATGTACTCCCCCTGAGGGGATCAGGATGGCGTCACCTTCTTTTACATAATTACAGTGCAATAGGGGAGGAACTTTTTTTTCCTCAATAGCCTTCAGGAACGTTTCCCGGGTAATTCCTTTTTTGAAGCCGGTAAAGATATGGGCGTTGGCATCTGAATGAGTGACCCTCCACATTTCAGTTTTGCTCTCGCCGCCTAACGAGTCAGCCAGATTTCCGGGGGGGTGGACTTGGACAGAGAGATCTTCTTGGGCATCCAGTATTTTTACCAGAAGAGGGAAGCGTCCCTTCGTATCCTTAGCCTTACCCATTATCGATTGTCTCTGGTGTTCCATCAGCCAGCGCAATGTCAGCCCTTGCAGCGTCCCGTTAGCTACAATACTTTCTGCCCCCGGACGGTCTGACAC